>CAJUNZ010000035.1 GCA_910587755.1 uncultured Acetatifactor sp.
CAGGAGGGATTGACTATGGAGTATTTGGAGCTGGGAAAAGTAGTCCGGGACATTGGACCGGATATGGAGGCTGGAAATCCCCGCAACAGCGAGGGGACATTTCTGGAGACAGAAAATGACGGAATTATATTTGTTTACAGTCGGTTCAGGGGAAAGGATCCGGCGGATCACGCTTATGCGGATCTGTGTATGATGCGGTCCATGGACGGGGGCAGGACTTTTGACGAGGGTGAGATTATCCTCACCTGTGAAGGAGAAGACGGGGTTAATATGATGTCGCCCTCTCTGCTGAAGATGGAAAACGGGGATGCGGGCCTGTTCTATCTGGTCAGGGTGACTTATGATATTACCAAGATATTTCTCCGCCGCTCCGCAGACGGAGGCAGGACCTGGGGGGAGAGGGTGTGCTGCACGCCGCCGGATGATTTCTATGTGATAAACAATGACAGGGTGGTGCGTCTGGAAAGCGGCAGGATTGTGGTTCCCGTGGCAAGCCACAGGTCCAGTGGAGGAATGCTTGACAGCCGTTCCGATCTCCTGTTTTTCTATTCCGACGACGACGGCAAGACCTGGAAAAGGTCTGCAGGAAAATGTTCCCTGCCCCAGGCCTCCCACTGTGTTTCCGGGCTGCAGGAGCCGGGAGTGGTGGAGCTGGGCAGAGGGGTTCTCTGGGGATGGGCCCGAACTGAACTGGGCAGGCAGTATGAGACATTTTCCATGGACGGAGGGGACACCTGGACGGCGTGCCAGCCTTCTCAGTTTACATCTCCCAACAGCCCCCTGTGCATGAAGCGGGGATATGACGGAAAACTTTACGCGATCTGGAATCCCATTCCAGAGTATAACGGCAGGGAGAAAGTGGGATATTTTACCGGAGGACGGACTCCCATGGTGGTGGCGGCCAGCGGCAACGACGGCAAGACCTTTACGGATCCGGTGGCCTTTGAATGGGACAAGGAAAGCGGCTACTGTTACTGTGCCATTCATTTTATGGAAGATGCCCTTCTGCTGGCCTACTGCGCAGGCGGCAGGGAGGAGCGCAGCTGTCTGGTGAAAACCCGCATCAGGCGTATAGAGAAAGAGGAGCTCTTGAAAGCTCTGTGGAAATAAGCCTGTAGCTGACGTCGGCAGAAACAGGACGGCAGGAGAAAAGCCATGCAGGAGGAATTCCAAATGCATGGCTTTTCTCTGAGATGTGGGGTTCCGGCACTGCGAGAGGGTTTGCAGAGTTAGCTGAAAGAGGAGTAAATATGGTTAGGACGGTGAGCATTGGAAACCAGGATTTTGAGAAAATCAGGGAGAGAAACTGCTTCTATGTGGACAAAACCCGTTTCATAAAAGAGTGGTGGGAGCAGGGGGATGAGGTGACATTGATCACCCGCCCCAGGCGTTTTGGAAAGACGCTGACCATGAGCATGATGGAGAAATTTTTCTCGGTGGAATATGCAGGGAGGGAAAACCTGTTTGAGGGACTGAACATCTGGAAGGAGGAAAAGTATCGGAAGCTTCAGGGGACATATCCTGTGATTCAGCTCAGTTTTGCAGATGTTAAGGAGAACTCTTTTGACCAGGCCCGGAAAGCGCTGTGCCGTATTATAAAGCTGCTCTATGACAAGAACGATTTCCTGTTGAAAGGGGAGCTTCTCAGCGCGGATGAGAAAGAAGAATTTCGGAAGATATCTGTGGATATGGAAGATCATACGGCGGCATTTTCCCTGAAAATACTCTCTCTGTATCTGTCCCGGTATCACGGGAAAAAAGTGCTTATCTTTCTGGATGAATATGACACTCCCATGCAGGAAGCCTATGTGAACGGCTACTGGGAAGAGCTTGTCTCTTTTACCCGCAGTCTGTTCAACGCCACTTTTAAGACGAATCCTTATCTGGAGCGGGCCATTATGACAGGCATCACACGTGTCAGCAGGGAGTCCATGTTCTCGGATTTGAATCATCTTGAGGTGGTGACAACGACTTCGGAAAAATATCAGGACAGCTTCGGCTTTACCCAGGAGGAAGTGTATGAGGCATTGAGGGAGTATGGGCTTTCTGACAGGAGAGAAGAGGTAAAGAAGTGGTATGATGGATTTGTATTTGGAAAACATGCAGATATGTATAATCCCTGGTCCATTGTCAATTACCTGGATAAGAAAAAGGCGGCGCCATACTGGGTCAATACCAGTTCCAACAGCCTGGCGGGTAAGCTGGTGCAGGAGGGAAGTCCTGAGCTGAAGATGACCATGGAAAGGCTGATGCAGGGGGAAATTTTTCACACTGTATTTGATGAACAGGTGGCGTATGAGAACCTGAAAGGGGGAGAAGGAGCTGTGTGGAGCCTGCTTCTTGCCAGCGGATATCTCAGGGCAGAACAGACGGAGTTCAATCTGGATACCGGTGAGACAGAATATGATTTGAAGCTCACCAATATGGAAGTCCGCATTATGTTCCGGCAGATAATCAGGGACTGGTTTGGAGCCTGCCGCCCGGTGAATAATGCATTTCTCCAGGCTATGTTTGCAGGGGATCTGGAGGGAATGAATGAGTACATGAACGATATTACCAGTGAGATATTCAGCTTTTTTGACACGGGAGGCGGTTTTTCCGGCAGAGCTCAGCCCGAGAAATTCTATCATGGTTTTGTACTGGGAATGATGGTGGAACTGCAGGAAAAATATGTGATATCCTCCAACAGAGAGAGTGGATACGGCAGGTATGATGTGATGCTGGAGCCCCGGGAGGCAGGTGCGGATGCCATAATTATTGAGTTTAAATCCGTCCGTTCCAGGCGTGGCGAGACGCTGGAGAGTGCGGTGCAGGGAGCCCTGGAGCAGATAGAGAAAAAACAGTATGAGGCACAGCTGAGAGCCAGGGGGATTCCGGCAGAAAGGATACGGAAATACGGATTTGCTTTCGAGGGAAAAGAGGTTCTGATCGGCAGGTAGAAGGGTGTAAAAATTGTCAAAATTAAGGAAATGCCTCTTGAAAAAGTGTCAGGCAGGGAATAAAATAGGAAAAAGGTGCTTTTAGCGACAATAGTAAAACGGCAGAAAAGGGTGGCTTGCAGAATATGATCATTAGTGAGCGGATATTTGAGTTACTGAGGGAAAAAGGCATGACCCAGAGGGAGTTTTCCAAACTCACAGGGATTGCCCAGAGCACAATCTGTGATTGGAAACGAAAAAAGACCAATCCAGCGGCTGACAAACTTATGGTGATCTGTGACGCACTGCAGGTTTCACCCTATGAATTGCTGTCAGGTACGGAGAGCGGCGCCAGCCGTGAGATTAATTATGTTATGGTGGATAAGGCCAGCAGCGACTATTTTCTGCTGGAGCGTTATCATGCGCTGCCCCAGGCGGCCAGGAATCGTGTGCTTGGCTATCTGGAGGCCCTGCAGACAGTGGACAGGACGGCTTTGCCGGAAGAGCAGTTGCCGGAAGACCAGTCTTCCAGGGAGCAGCAGCCGGAAGAACAGTAAGCGGCGGAGAGAGGAAAATGAGTAGAGTGGAAATTGCTGTAAACACAGATTTGTTTGGAGAAGGGGGTTCTCTGGAGCAGATCCGGCAGCTGCTGGAGCAGGTTGCAGAGGCCGGATTCACCCATATCCACTGGTGCCACGAGTGGAGCGGGGAGTACCTGTATTCCACCCATGAAATGCTGCAGATCAGGGACTGGATGGAGGAGTTCGGGCTGAAGGCAAAGGGTCTTCACGCCACCAAAGGATCGGACAGGGATGTGAGTGTCCGCAGTGGGCATTGCCGGAGGGATTACACTTCGGACTGGGAGCGGAACCGCAAGGCAGGGGTGGAGCTGATCCAAAATCGTGTGGAGCTTGCCGTGTGTCTGGGAACTTCGGAGGTGGTTCTGCATCTGTATGTGCCCCATGTGTCCTTTCAGCAGGATCCAGGGGAGAAAGACAGGTTTTATGCCTGTGTCCGCAGGTCTTTGGATGAGCTTATGCCGTACTGTCTGAAGAAAGGCGTGAGGATCTGTCTGGAGAACCTTTTTGATTTCCCGGGAAAATATATGCTGGAGGCCTGGGATATTCTGTTTTCGGAGTATCCCGCTGAATTTCTGGGGCTGTGCTATGACAGCGGACACGCCAATATGATATGGGGAGAACTGGCCACGGATGTGGTGAAAGCTTATGGGAACCGCCTGTACGCGGTGCATCTCCATGACAACGATGGAAAAAATGACTCCCATCTGATACCCGGGGAAGGGAATATTCAGTGGGCGGCAGTGGCGGATCTGCTTGCAGGATCTGCCTACAGGGGGCCTCTTGTGCTGGAGCTGACATGTCATGGCAGCAGGGAAGAAAGCCTGCGCAGAGCCTATCAGGCAGGCTGCGGCCTGAAGAGAATGTATAGGGGGAAAGTCTGATCATGGATGCATACCTGCCTTTTTTTAAATACCACCCAAATCCTCTGGAGACGAAGGCCTTTATCCAGGGGGATTCGCCTGTGGTCTGTGACTGCTGCGGTAAGTCTGTCAAAATCTATTATGAGGGTCCTTTTTATTCAGTGGAGGAAGTTGAGGCCCTTTGTCCGGAGTGTATTTCCAGCGGCTTGGCGGCGGAGAAATTTGACGGCGAATTTCAGGACGAGTGTTCCCTGGATGAGGGGGTGGACAGCCTGGAAAAGCTGGACGAGCTTATCCATCGGACTCCCGGCTACCAGGGCTGGCAGCAGGAATACTGGCGTTCCCACTGTGGAGATTACTGTGCCTTTATAGGGTATGTGGGATACCGGGAACTGAAGCAGATGGGAATTGTGGAAGAGGTTCTGGAGGATCCGGACTGCCCTGTGCGGGGGGAAGAGGGAATGGAGCAGGAGAAACTGCTGAAGCATGTGGTCAATGGAGGAAGTATGCAGGGATACCTGTTCCGCTGTCTGCACTGTGGGAAACACCTTATCTGGACAGACTGTGACTGAAGATGCGGATAATATAGTGCAAAGGTGAAATAAAACTTTTAAAGAGACAACTTGATCGTATTGGTCAGGTTGTTTTTTTATACTGCACACCGGTTAAATATGCAGTACAACTGGACTGCAGATCGCCAGCCAGGTGCTTTCACGAGTACATCACTGTAAATCCTGGCGGTCTGCAGTATAATGGGAAAATCACTCTGCTTTTTCCGGGATAGCATTTTCAGTGGAAGAATTCTGCCCCGGCAGTGAGAGTTTCACCACTTGACAAATACGTTTTATTGGGATATAATCCGTAAAAACGGACAAGGTTTCTCATCATTGTCTGGAAATAAGTATGTATGGAAATACGGGAGGTGGCAGCAGTGGGTGACAGCGGAGAGGTTTTATATGAGTATCGTGGGAGCCGTTTTATACTGGAAAGGCAGGCCGGCTGGTATACGACGAAGAGCTGGTATGCGGTGACGGGCATTGTGAATGGGGCGGCCAGGCTGGAGCTGCCGGAATTTTACCAGGGGAGTCCTGTGACTCACTGGAAGGCGGGGGCAGGGAAGCACGGGGCAGGGCTTTCGGGCGTTGAGAGCCTGTATATTCCCCGGGGAATTACCTGTATTGCCATAGATAATGGTCTGCTCCCGGGTCTTAAGAAGGTGGAAGTGCAGCAGGGACATGGGGATTTTTCCACTGACGGAAAGATGCTCTATACGGAGGACGGGGAGGTGCTTCTGTACAGCTTTGCGGAGGGAAATCAGGAGGAGGCGGTGGTGCCCGGGAAGGTGAAGAAGATTGCAGACGGGGCTTTCAGGCATTCCCGCTGCCAGAGGATCAGATTTGAGAATCAGGATGTCACTGCCGCCCGGGATGCTTTTGCGGAGTCGGAGTGGATAGAACAGGACAGGGCATACGTACTTGTGGGGAATATGTTCTTCCGGCTGAATTATGCCATGGAGAAACTGGTGGTTCCCCAGGGAATCAGAAGGTTTCATGAGAGTGCTTTTGACAAAGCGGTTCCCAGGCATCTGGTGACTTCCATCATGCCTTCCAGAGGAATCCTGGATAAACTGGGAGGCCGGGGCTCCGGATGGGGCTGTCTGGAAGTGACCCTGTCGTCCACACGGATGAGGGTGGATTTCGAGGCAGTGCGGAGGATAGAGGGGCTTCAGGCGCTCCATGTGGCGGAGGGACATAAAAAATACAAGTCTCAGGACGGCGTTGTCTTTTCAAGGGATGGCAGGTGCCTTCTGTACTATCCTGCCGGGAGACAGGAGAAAAATTATGCTATACCGGAGGGAGTGGTGAAGCTGGCTCAGTGGGCTTTCTGCGGCCAGGGGTATCTGAAGGGAGTCTTTATGCCGGACAGCGTAAAGGCGGTGGGCACGGGAGCATTTTACCAGTGCAGGGCGCTGGACAGGGTAAGGCTTTCCAGGGGACTGCGGGAGATCCCGGACGCCTGTGCGTATCAGGGGACGGGGGTTTTTGAGCAGTGCGTCTCTCTGAAAGAGATCGCTCTGCCGGAGAAATTACGGTATCTGGGAAGCTATGCTTTCTGCGGCAGCGGTCTGAGAGAGATCGTTTTAAACGAGGGGCTGAGACAGGTGGGGGAGTATGCCTTTCTGGCAGAGAACTTTCAGGAGGTTGTGCTGCCTTCTTCTCTGGAACGGCTGGGAAGAGGGGCTTTATACTATGTACAGAGGGTGGAAGCATGCATTGGAACGGCAAAAGGCCTGGTGTCCGCAGTCAATGCGGTGCATCCGTTTTGTACAGAGAAGAGAGGAAAGATGGAGTGGGGGCGATGCATGGTCCGGGCCCGGTACAGGCGGGGGGAGAGGACGGAGCTGTTCCTGATTCCCGGGAGTCTCAGGCGCAGTGCCGCATGCCATCTGGAGATGGCATGGAACGGCGGGGGCATTGACTATGAGGAGTATGATGCCTGTTTTCGTGAGATCACCGATCCTGAGGAACGGCTGGAATTTGCCCGGCAGGGCATTCTGCGGCTGAAGGGGGAGGAAGACACGCCTTACACTACTTATATGAAGCACTCCGCCCTGAAAATAGCTTCCAGCCTGGTGGAGGGGAGAAAAGAGGAAGAGTTCCTGGCATTTTTGGAGGAAAGGTATCTCTCTGAGGCCGCTCTTGCAAAACTGCTGAAGATGACAAATAAAGCCGGGCTGACCACATATTCCGCTTATATTCTGAAATATCAGAACGAGAAGAGACCAAGGGATACAAAGGCCGGAAAAGGAATTCCGGGACAGAGAAAGCTGGTCTTATAGTGAGGCGGACATAGAGGACAGAAGGACTGAAGAAGGGTGGATATGTATGGGGAAAGGACAGGGGAGGCTTGCGCTTCGGGTGCTTGAGGCTTCCAGGAACCAGCTGTTTTTTGCGCATCGTTTTTTGGAGCAGGCGTTATTCCGCTTAAAATGGAAAGCGGTCAGGGGTATTACTTTCGGAAGCGATGGTGAGTATTTCTATTATGATGAAAGATATGTTCTGAGACAATATATGCAGGATCCCGGTCAGGTGGTCAGAGGTTATCTGCACACAGTGATGCACTGTCTGTATCAGCATCCCTTTTTGGCTCCATCCAGGAGAGTTTACTGGGATCTGGCGGCTGACATTGCGGCGGAAAGCCTGTCAGAGGAGATTCTTCAGGATGAGCAAGAGCAGGAAGCACAACAACAGAGGAGAGAGGTGATTAAAACAC
Source organism: uncultured Acetatifactor sp. (assembly GCA_910587755.1). Lineage (GTDB taxonomy): Bacteria > Bacillota > Clostridia > Lachnospirales > Lachnospiraceae > Acetatifactor. The sequence continues at coordinate 7,633 of CAJUNZ010000035.1, forward strand.
TTGAAGCAGAGCTTGGAGCCATGTCTGCCAAAAAGATATCTCATTATCTGGAGAATCATTTTCTGGGCAAAGGGAGAATCTGCGGGATGGGCTTTTCAGAATTGTGCAGCCTGTTCCGGCAGGATGAACATGCAATGTGGTATTCTGAAGAACCCGGGACGGGGAGGAAAGAGGAGACGGAAAGAGAGGAAAGAAGAACAGGCAGAGAGAAACAGGGGACGGAAAGAGAGGAAATAGAAGAGGAGCAAGGGGCAGAGGATCAAGAGGGAGCAGGAGAGGACAGAGAGGAAACAGGGGGAGACGAAAAGGGGAGGGAGGAGGCAAACAGAAAAGAAACAGAGGAGGACAGAGAAAAAAAGAAGACAGGCAGAGGGGAAACAGAGGCAGGCAGAGGGGAAAACGAGACAGGGAGAGAGGAAACAGAGGCAGGCAGAGGGGAAACGGGGACAGGAAGAGAGAGGGCGGAAGCTGCGAAACTTGGGCAGGTCTGGAAGCATACGGCCCAACAGGTGATGGTGGAGCTGCAGGCGTTTTCAAAGTCCGCAAAAGGGGATCAGGCGGGCACAGTGATCCGGAGCCTGGGAGCGGTGACAAGGGAAAATTATGACTATTCTGTATTTCTCCAGAAATTTGCCCTGAGGAGAGAGGAAAGAATGGGGACAGATCAGGACGAATTCGACTATATATTTTATACCTATGGATTGAACCTTTTTAGGAAAGTCCCCTTGATAGAGCCTTTGGAATACAAAGAAGTCCAGGTGATCCGTGAGTTTGTGATAGCCATTGACACTTCCGGTTCCTGCGCCGGGGAGCTGGTGGAAAGATTTCTGGTAAAGACCTGCAATATTCTGCGGCAGACGGAAACCTTTGCTCTGAAAGTAAATATTCATATCATCCAGTGCGATGCAGAAGTTCAGGAGGACGTGAAGATAGAATCCCAGGGACAGTTGGAGGAATATATTTCTCATCTGGAATTAAAAGGATTTGGCGGTACGGATTTCAGGCCGGTTTTTAAATATGTGGACAATCTGCTGGAGACGGGGGAGCTTGGGAGAGTGGAGGGGCTGCTGTATTTCACGGACGGGTATGGAAGCTTTCCTGTCAGACCCCCGTGGTACAGGACGGCGTTTGTCTTTTTAGACAGAGCGGAGGATGTGAAAGTTCCTCCATGGGCCATGAAAGTGTACCTGGAAGAGACTGAATTATAGATAGGAGGTATAGTCATGAACATCAGGGAGGCAAAGGAGGAAATTACGCGTTCTGTGGAAGTCTACCTGGAAAAAAATGAAGATGGGGAGTATCAGATTCCCACTGTAAAACAGAGGCCGATCTTTATGATGGGGGCCCCGGGGATTGGTAAGACAGCAGTAATGGAGCAGATCGCCTCGGAGCTGGACATTGCTCTGGTGTCCTATTCTATGACCCATCACACCAGGCAGAGTGCCTTGGGCCTGCCATTTATTGAAGAGAGACAGTTTGGCGGGGAGAAGGCCATGGTGTCGGAGTATACCATGAGCGAGATTATTGCCTCGGTCTATAAAGTGATGGAAGAGTCCGGCAAGAAGGAGGGAATACTGTTTCTTGACGAGATCAACTGTGTCTCGGAGACTCTTGCCCCGGCAATGCTTCTGTTTTTACAGTATAAGATATTCGGAAACAGAAAGCTTCCTGAGGGGTGGGTGGTGGTCACAGCCGGAAATCCGCCCCAGTACAATAAATCCGTAAAAGAGTTTGACGTGGCAACCCTGGACCGTCTGAAATGCCTGACAGTGGAAGAGGACTTTGGAGTCTGGAAATCCTACGCCTATCAGAACGGAATCCATGCCGCGGTGGTCACTTTCCTGGAGATTAATCCGGACTGGTTTTACGCCATAAGGACAACGGTGGAGGGAACCCAGTATGTGACGGCCAGAGGATGGGAGGATTTGTCCCGCATTATCTCTGTCTATGAGAAAAAGAAGTTTAAAGTGGACAAAAGGCTGGTTCAGCAGTACATCACCAACAGTGAGGTGGCCGCCAAGTTCAGCATATATTATGATCTGTTTCAGAAGTATCAGTCGTCCTATCAGGTGGAAGACATTCTCAAGGGGATTTCCGGTCAGGAGCTGCAGAAGCGGGCAGCCGGCGCCGGGTTTGACGAGAGAGTGTCGCTGCTGGGGCTGATATTGGAGAATCTAAACCGGAAGTTTGCGGGGACGGTGAGCAGGGAAGCGGTGTTGGAGCGGGTGGTGAAGATTTTGAGGCAGCTGAAGAAGGTGGCCGCGGCCATGGAACAGGGCGAGGGAGCCCGGCTGGGAGATCAGAAGGTGAGCCTGGCTCAGAGCCTGAGGCAGCACTGCCTGGAGGTGCGGGAGGAGAGGGACGACAGAGAGGCGGCGGGAAGCCTGAGTCCCCGTCTCAGGAAAGAGTACAGGGAGGTTCTGGCGCTTCTGGACCAATATACGGAGGAATGCGACAGGGACGGGGAGGCGGGAAAACTGTTCCGAGGGGTGAAGAAGAAATTTGATGCGGTGGTGAAAAAGCATCATGGCCAGGTACAGGAGGCGAAGCAAGCTCTGGAGAATGTCTTCAGCTTTATGGAGAGGGTCTGGGGACAGGGGCAGGAGATGATCCTGTTTGTGACAGAGTTGACGGCAAATGCGGACAGTATGCACTTTATTGAAATGTGGGGCAGCGATGCCTATTTTCAATATAACCAGGAACTTCTGGTGGGGGATGTGCGCCGGAATCTCCAGCGGGAGATTGCGGAACTTGGGATATAAGAGCGCAGAAAGCGTTTGACGGGAAAGCCAGTATGGCCCGCACCGATTGCCACTGTGTTTTGCGAAGGGTTAATCTGTGGAACATATTGTTAATTGGTGGGGGTTATACTGGATATGGGACAGGCCTGGTCGGCTCTGTCTTTTTATCTAATTTTTTTAAATTAGTATATTGCAATATATAGTAGCATATGATACAATGTTTCTGTCAAAGAGGAGTACTAAGCATTGGAAAGGAAGGAGGACGTTTATGAATACTCAGTTTAAGAAAGGCGCATTGGAATTGTGCGTACTTTCACAGCTTGTCCAGGGAGATAAATATGGATACGAACTGACGGAGAAGATATCGGGCAAAATGTCCATTGCCAGCGGCACACTTTATCCCATTTTGAGAAAGCTGAAGGAGGATGACTATGTGACCACCTACCTGGTGGAATCGGAATCAGGCCCTGCCAGGAAGTATTATCAGCTGTCTGAAAAAGGGAAGGAATATCAGTTGACGGTAAGGCAGGAGTGGAATGAATTTACCAGTGCAGTGAACCAGTTGATTGAGGAATAGGAGGTTAAGGGCCATGACAAAGGCGGAATATATGGAAAAGCTGCAGGAAAGGCTGGAGAGCTTCGGACAGGAACTGCAGGAAGAGATTATGGAGGATTACAGGCAGCATTTTACCGAGGGGGAGATGCAGGGGAAATCCGAGGAGGAAATTATCCAGGAACTGGGAAACATTGAGGAGATGATCCGGGAGCTGCCGGAGGAAGAGATCTCAGGGAATTCGGGATGGAAGCAGGAGATGAAGGACGGTTTTGAGAAGATTGTCCAGTCTGTGCCCGAGGCCGGGAGCGAGTTCAAGGATTCTCTCAGAAAGTTCATTCAGAAGATGCCCGAAGTGCAGCTGGGATTTGAGCAGAAGTCCAGGGAAATGGATGGGGCGGAATACTATGATTATCCGGGAGAGTATAAGGGGATTGTTCTGGATGCACGGGAGGCGGATATTTTCCTGCTGCCCTCTGAGGATGAACAGATCCATGTGGAATACCGGAACAATGGAAATCCATCCAGGCGTACCATGTATGAGTACTATCAGTATGACAAGGATGGAGTTTTCTATGCGGGAGTAAAGCACAGGAACAATACAGGCGGCGGTGACAAAGAGCGGTTTAAAGTAACGCTGTTTGGCCAGACCATTGTATCCTATGGCAAGGTATGCGAATTTGGCGATGCAGAAATAGTGCTGATAGTGAAGGCGCCTGCAGGGATGCCCAGGATCGAGGCTAAGACTACCAGCGGAGATCTTCGGGTGAGAGAAATTCACACAGAGCATCTGGAAGCGTCAACCGCCAGCGGGGATCTGCAGGTGGAGTCTGTGGAGCTTGGCTATCTGAAAGCCAGCAGTACCAGCGGCGACATGGCTCTGTCGGAAGGGGGGATCAGGGACGCGAAGATTTCCACAGCCAGCGGTGACATGGAGATTGACCGGACAGTGTTTGAGAGAGGCACTCTCTCCGCAGGCAGCGGTGATATCACCCTGAACGGCACAAAAATACAGTTTGTAAACATACACACGGGCAGCGGCGATATAGACGTGGAGAGAGGCTGCTTCAAGATTGCGGAGTGCAAGGCGGGAAGCGGCGACATTACCGTTGAGGCCAGTGCGGAAGAATATGATTGCGCAGCGGGAAGCGGCGACATCTCTGTCAACGCAGGGGAGGGGACTAGGAAAGTTGTCGTGGCCACCGGAAGCGGGGACATTTCAATTGATCTGAACGGTATACCGGGCATGGAAGTGAGCGTCTCAACCTTTGGGGGAGATGCGGACGTGACTTTCGGCGGTGAGAGAAGGCGGGATCTTAGGAACGGGGTTTACACCTATGGGGATGGTTCCTGCAGGGTGTCGGCCAAGAGCGGTTCCGGTGATATCTCTGTTTCGGCAGAGTAGGACCCGGCAGTTGCATTTATACTGCACACCGGATAAATATGCAGTACAACAGTTCAAATGGAGTCGGAAGGCTCAGAAAAGGAAGTTCCCAGGCAGCAGGCTTGGGGGCTTCTTTTTGCTGGAAAAAGATTTGGGTATGGCGTTATGGGGACAAGAAGGTTATAATGATAGGAAGAAAGTAATAAATAACAGGAGGATAGTACAAGCTATGGAGAACACAATTAAGGTGACGGGCAGGGGAAAGATAAGCGTAAAACCGGATATGGTCAGGCTGCTGCTGAATCTGGAGGAAATGGCAGACACTTATGACGGGGCAGTGGAACTGTCCCTGCGGCAGACCGGGGAGATGAAGGACAGTCTTGCAGGGGCAGGTTTCGCGCCTGAGGATTTAAAGACGCTGTCATTCCGCGTCAGCGCAGAATATGAAAACTACCAGGAGGGCCAGGTCTGGAAGCGTAGGCAGGCGGGATATAAATTTACCCATTCCCTGAAGCTGGAGTTCCCGGTGGCTGACCAGGTGCTGGGCAGGATTATTCACGCATTGTCCCGCTGCCAGGCGCATCCGGAGTTCCGCATTCAGTATACGGTGAAGGACGGAGAGGCTGTGAAGAACAAGCTTTTGGAAAATGCCATGGCGGATTCCAGGGCCAAGGCCGAGATACTGGCAGGCGCAGCGGGAGCCGCACTGGGGCCCGTGAGGCAGATTGACTATTCCTGGGGAGAGGTGGAACTTGTGTCTAAATCCGCAGGGCTGCTCAGAGGCTGCAGCATGGATGACGCCCCGGAACCGGCAGCCTACAACATGGACATTGAACCTGATGAGGTGGAGACCACAGATACGGTGACGGTGGTTTGGGAGCTGCAGTGAGAGAGGGCAGGATATGTTTATCCCGAAAAATACCTGTGAAACTGTATAAAAGGACAGGGCAGGAGTAAATCCTGCCCTGGGATAGTTAATTGTTTATCCTATACAATACAATATCGTCGTAGAAGAAAACTGGCGTGAATGTATTTTGAAAAGCTTCTTCATTCACAGTATAACTGCTGCACTCATAATTAGAAATTACCACATAAGAAACATTATATTTCTGAAATAAGTCCATGTGATCCAAAGGCGATTCATACATAAGGCGCAGGTCCGCTTTCCGTTCTGTGGTATCCAAACCGTGAAAATAGAGAAAAGTATCTGCACCACATACTATGCTGCGCCCGGACAGAGAGGTAATTTCATTGTTGTGCCTTGTTCCTGTCATAAATACAGCATTGGGGAGGGTGCTTTTTTCAGCATATTCTGCCAGGGCTGTCTGGGCGGTGCTGTAGAGCGGATATCGGGACAGGGTTTCTCTTCCCAAGGTCAGCAGGCCGGAAAAGGATGCTAAAAACAAAAAAGCAATACATAAGAACCTGCATTTCCACCGACCCAGCCTGGGATTGGAGGAGGGACTGCCGCCAGGCAGAACAGACCTCTGTGAGGCAGGGGACTTGATTCTGAAATACAGATCTGTTCCATAATCTGCAGCGCCCATACAGAGCAGCAGATAAGCCACATATAGCAGCTTGTTGTTGTCATATGTATTTGGCGTGAAAACGATCAGCTCTCCCAGCCACCATATAAAGAAGGCAGGGAGTAAGACAGAACTTCTTTTTCTGTCACAGGAAAAAACTGCTCCAATGATGAGAATCAGGGGAGCGCCAATATTTTTCAGGTAAAACCATGGGTAAAAGTCTCCCTGGTTTCCCCAGTTAAAATGTCCTCTCAAAAAACTGCCCTGGGCTACTTGGCCAAAGGTCCAGAAAAGCAGCTGTGGCAGGGCCAGGATCAAAACTATGGCAAGAAAAATCCCCCAGCAGGACAGCAGCTCTCTCCATCCAAATTTCTGGATATATTTGCACAGCTGAAATATCCCATAGAGAACAGCAGCAGCAAAGGGAAGGATACCGATGACCATAAGCGCCTCAGGAGCGATGGCGTTATGGGTGTTTTGGTACTGCAGCAGGCACATGACCGCTGTAAAAACGGCAAGGCCCCATGCTCCTGGGTGTCGGAAAACTAAATTTTTTTCTTCTGGATTGTTCTGGTGGTACAGCCACAGGAGCAGCCACACAGCACTTATGATGCCGGCACTCAAAAAGGAATGAGTGTGGATCATGGGAAGGGCGGCCACAAACAGCCCTGCCGGTATATATAATTCCCGGCAATGATGAAACACTGCCCGGTACAGCATCCACAGTGCGGGAAAAAGAACCGCATATCCAAATAGAGTGGCCCGCTGAGGAAGCAGCATGTCTGCAATGATATTTACCCACCTGATATTTTGTTCAACCAGATTGGTGGGAGTGGTATAAAAACCTGTAAAAATATCGGAAAAGTGATATTTCTGTTCTTTTGGCCAGTGTAAAAAATAGGCGAAGCCCAGTCCGCCATTACAGAAAAAAAACAGTAGAGTGAGCAGGACAGCGTGGGAACGGGGGCGCTTAAAATAAGCAAACACGGTGGTTCCCAACAGATAAACGGCGGTGAAAATCTGTGCTGCCGCAAAGATCATGGGCAGTATGTAGGAAAGCCGGAGGGAGGCTCCCAACAGGTAAAGGCTGGAGGAGATGCTGTCTGACAGGAAAGGGTAGGATAGTTTTGTTCCTGGCAGGATAGAGTAATCAGGGGGAAAGGCTCCTTGTCGTGCAAGGCTCGTAATAAAGCCCAGGTGCATGCTCATATCCCCGTAAGTAGATTGGCCTGTATAGATGGCTCCGTTCTGGCCAGGGAGCAGTGTATGGGTATGGAGGAGATATATCCAGAATATTAAAAACAGTGCCAGGATAAATAAATACCACCCATGGTCTGCCAGTTCAGCAAAAAAACTTTGAAAATGAGTGACTTTTAATTGGCTGCGCATTCTGAATATGCCAAAAAAGAGGAACGGAAGGGTAACAAAAAGCGCTGCCAGATGGGCTGACAGGGTAAAGCCAAAGAAAAAAGCAAATAAAATTGGAAGCCATGTCAGAAGGAGGGAACCGGCTGTGCTTCCCATGAGCACTCTGGACAGAGGCTTTTCCCGCTGAAAGAAAAGAGATATGACGGTAAGGCCTATAAGCTGAAAGTATAAATAATAGATAATTGCGGCAATATTGCCTGATAAAGTACCATACATTTGTGCGCTCCTTTTATGGTTTGGACGTGAAAAAATGTGTTTACATAATTTGTTTTCCGCTCAGATAGCCTGTTAAATACATCGCCATGGTCATGGCAGAAATAATAACCACACCATGGTATAGCCTGGGATGGCGATCCAGGTACTCTCCTCCTATAATAAAGAGTGGGAAGGCACAGGACATGTACCGTCCGCCGCTGATCAAAAATGTCACTGAGTAATTGACCAGAGTATATACCAGAAGGAAGGCGGTGTACTTGAGGGGATGCCGTGTGAGGCCATAGGCAAGCAGGACAATGGTTATTACAAACAAAATCAATTCAGGAAGCCATATACACATAATTAAGGTATTGGATGTTCCTGGATTCGTCAAATATCCAATGATTTCTTCCAGGCAGCTGGTAAAGTAGGTAGTATCGTGAAACCAGTGTTCGCTTTGATAAATGGTAAATTGAAACGGGTTTCCCTCTACTCGATAATTAAGGTAAAAGTAGATTAAGTTTCCAATGGGCGCTAAAAGGATGAAAATTCCTTCGGTGAACACATGTTTAAAAAATTCTTTTAGCCGTTTTTCCCTGTACATTGTAAAAAACGGGTATGTTGTGAGAAATTCTACACCGGCCACTCCCAGTAAGAGAATTCCCTGAACACGGCTTAACGAACAAAAGATACCGGTTAGACCCACGGAAAGCCAGTCATGTTTTTTGATAAAATAAAAACCAATGGCCATAGTGCAGAAAAACAGGCTTTCTGTCATCATGGCTCCAAAGAAAAATGAAAAAGGAAATACACTGAGGAGTACAAGGGTTTTGCGTGCAATGGATCTGCCGTATTCCTCTGACAAAACAGCATAGAAAAAGCTGCAGCCCACAGCAAAAGAAACGGTGGAAAGTGTCAGGCAGGCAAGTTCCCAGTTTGGGATAAAAATATGGACAAATTTTAAGATCCAGGGATACAGAGGAAAGAAAACTAAAAAAAGATGTTCTCCGTTTTCCATATAACCAGCATATCCATCGCGGGCAATCGTAATATAATGGGGGGCATCCCATTTATTCCAGGTGTATAAGAAGTCGTCCAGTGAGAAAGCTGCGGCGTCAGAATGGATCAGGGTAAAAATCAGACCCACCAGGTAGACTGCAAGCCGCAGTAAAAGAGCCATGACAATGACAGCTAAGATTTCCCTGGGTGATGCTTTTTCATGGGGGTAGGAAACCTGTTCCTGGAATATATGGCGGAGCAGCAAGGGCTTTTTGCCGCTATGTGGGACAGAAGCGGCAGCGCCGCCGTATCCCATTTGATATCCAAGCCGGATAAACCAGAAAACAATGAGTATGACGATTAGTATGCTCCAAATCATAGTAATAAAATCACCTTTCCAATGGTCGTATGCCGAATTTGACCGGCGGTAAATCAATAACGACAACGACTTAAGGATATCAGAGTTGCAGTATGTTTGCAAGACATAAAAAATCTTGCCGCAGAACAAATTAAAATGTATTTGAAAAACAGGCCGGATTGACATTCCGGTGTGGATATCTTATCATGAAGAGGTCAAATTTATGGATGGTTTACATGTGAAACAGGCCCATGGACAGGGCGGTCTGTTTTGACAGGGAGGGCATGGGTATATGAAAGAGGGGACGATAAAGGTAAAGACACCCGGGGACGGGGAACGGATGGCAAATCTGGAGTTACTGCGCTGTGTGGCTATGATGATGGTGGTGGTTCTGCACTATCTGGGAAAGGGAGACCTGCTGGGAGATCTGACAGAGGGACAGCTTGGGAGCATGGGCACGGCCGCCTGGCTTTTGGAGAGCTTCTGTATTGTGGCGGTGAATGTGTATATGTTTCTCAGCGGTTACTTTCTCTGTATGTCCCAATTTAAGCCAAGCCGTCTTATCCAGCTCTGGCTGCAGGTATGGGTGTACTCGGTGGCCTTTGGCCTGGCAGGGGCAGCGGCAGGATGGCTTGGGGATACGGCATTTGACACCCATTACCTGCTCACGCTGGTGTTTCCCGTCACCATGGAGCATTACTGGTTTATGACGGCGTATATTTTTTTGTATCTTCTGCTGCCCTTTGTGGGGGTAGCGGTGAGAAAAATGACAAAACAGCAGCTGCAGCTGTCCCTGGGGCTTTTGTTTTTGGTGTTCTGTCTGTGGAAGAGTATCCTGCCTCTCCGGCTGGAGACCGATGCCCAGGGATATGACTGCCTGTGGTATCTGTGTGTGTTTGTGGCGGCGGCATACCTGCGCCGTTTTGGAGCGGGGTTTTTGGAGAAGAGAGGGCGCAGTCTGGCGCTGTACGTGGGCGGCTGTCTGCTTGTCTTTGGGGGAACCATGGTGCTGCGCCAGGTATACCTGCACACGGGCAGCCTGGAGAGAATGCTGAAAATGTGCCTGGAATATAATCATGTGCTGCCCTTTGCAGCGGCGGTGGGATTGTTTGGAATTTTTTATCACATCCATCTGGAAGGAAAGGCGGCAGCGGCGGTCAGGCGGGCGGCGCCCCATGCTCTGGGGGTTTACCTGCTCCATGAGAATCTGGGTCTGCGGTATGCCTGGCAGAAGTGGTTTGGGTCGGAGTTTCTGGTCTCCCGGTATGCCGCTGGAGGAAGTCAGGCGGCAGAAGTTTTTGGGGCGGTGGGAAGCCTGCTTTTGTGGACGGTCCTGGCGGCGGCAGGGGTGTTTGTGTGCGGGATTCTGGTGGATATGGTGAGGAAGGTCATATTTGGCCTGCTGCACAGGGGCCTTATGAGGATAGGCCTGTACCGCAGGGGGATCTCATGGATTGAGTCGGCGGACAGGGTGTTTGGGACGAATTCTGGAGGGAAGAATGGATAAAAAGAAGATAAGCAACCTGTTGGAAAATCTGTTTATAGTGATTTTGGCATTTTATCCTCTGCGCCACATTGGGGTTGGACTGGATTTGTGGGATACGGGGTATAACTATGCGAATTTTCAGTATATGGGCACTGGAAATATGGATTCCATGTGGTTTTTTTCCACATATCTCGCCAATGTGACAGGAAATTTTCTGACGAAACTTCCCAGCGGGGACACGCTTATGGGGATGAATCTGTACACGGGCCTGACAGTGAGTCTAATGGCCCTGATTGGATATTTTTTCTGCACCCGAAAGCTGAAGATGCCGAAATTCCTGGCTTTTGCAGGGGAGATGGCGGCGGTGAGTCTGTGCTGGTGTCCCACGGCACTATTGTACAATTATCTGACTTATCTGTTCTTTCTGCTGTCTTCCATTCTGCTGTATCTGGGGCTGACGGGGGAGAAGAAGGTCTGCCTTTTTCTGGCGGGGGTTTTTCTTGGCGCAAATGTGCTGGTGCGTTTTTCCAATCTTCCTGAGGCGGCTATGATTCTGGCGGTTTGGGCCTATGATCTGATTCTGTGGCGGGAGGAGAAGGCGTGCACCCCTGCAGGGCAGGAAAAGTCCGGAAAAAGTCTTCTGAATCTGATGGGACGGCATACGCTGTGGTGTCTGGCAGGGTATGCGGCAGCTGCTCTGATGCTGTTTCTTGGCATTGAGATCCGTTATGGAATGGGGGAGTACACAGAGGGAATCCGGCGGCTGTTTGCCATGACGGAAAATGCCTCCGACTATCAGGCGCTCTCCATGGTCAAGGGGATCTTTAAGGTCTATGGGGAAAATCTCTACTGGGTTTTCCGTATAGGTTTCATTGCGCTTTGCGGGGTGGCGCTGTTTGCCGCCGCAGAGCGGCTGGAAAAGCTGTGCCTGAAACGGATCAGAGGGAATGTGGATAAGCAGGGGCAGGCTGCGGCGGACAGGAAAGAGCAGAACAGCGGCTCTGCAATCTGCCAGAGAGGGATTCATGCAGGGGTGAGGATTCTGTGGGTGGGAGTCTGCGCCGCCATGCTGGTGTGGCTTTATGCCAGGGAGTTCTGTTCCTTCTATTTTTACAGCTATGATTCAATCTGGCGGCCAGGGCCTATTTTTCTGATGCTGGCACTGCTGTCCGCGGTTGTTTGTATCCTGCATAAAGGCAGTTCCAGGGAGGAAAAACTGGTCAGCGGCATGATGATACTGATCATTATGCTCACCTCCATAGGCAGCAACAACGGTGTCCTTCCCAGTCTGAACAATCTGTTTCTGGCCGGGCCCTATACTCTGTGGCAGTGCTGGAAATTTTTTCAGAGGGGGGATCTTGGGCTGAAAGGGGGATGGGTTCTCTCCTGGTTTCCGGTGAAAGGAGTGCTGGGAGCCTTCCTGATTTTATGCCTGTTCCAGTTTGGCTGTTTTGGCGCAAAATTTGTCTTTGCGGAATCCACGGGGGTGCAGGATGCCGCTGAGGTGGTGGAGAACAATGCTGTGCTGAGGAATATAAAGATGGAGGGCAGAAAGGCCCGGTGGATGAGGGAGCTCAGCGCATATGTGAACGAAAATAATCTGGAGGGCAGGGAGGTGCTGCTGTACGGGTGGATTCCAGCGGTGTCTTATTATCTGCAGATGCCCTATGCAATGAATCCCTGGAGCGAGCTGGACTCCTATGTGCCGGAGGTCATGGAGAAGGATCTGGCGGAGCTGAAGAGCAGGATTACAAAAAAGCAGGAGGAGAAACCTGTGATTATTTTGGAAAATAAGTTTGCTCTGTATGAGGAAGGGGGCCTGGAAGCCATGGAGGCGGCCGGATTGTCCCAGAAGGACTGTGAGAGTGTAGAAAAGAGTGAAAAATGGCTGCTGTTCCTGGGATTCATGGAGGAGCAGGGCTATACACAGGCCTTCCGCAATGAAAAATTTGCCCTTTACCGCTGAGTCTGCCAACGGTGGATTGCGTTTTTTCACAGTTCGGCCTACCAATCTGCCGGCCTGGGGTTTACATTCCGGTTCGGCTTTTAGCGCCGGATTTTGCATGGAATCAGAGCAGGATATGTTCCGGCGTAGGGTTCCGGGAACAGATGGAAAAGATCAGGAAATGGGCCCAGGGCCCGCAGCTATAGTATTTATAATAGCTGCAGGCCTTTTTTTTCGGCTTCGGACAGAAGCTGGTCGGGCCACAGGGAGCACTGTACTTCCCCAATGTGGGCTTTGCGCAGGAAAAACATGCAGATGCGGGACTGACCAATGCCTCCTCCGATGGTGTAGGGAAGTTCCTCCTGGAGGACAGCTCTGTGGAAGGGCAGTTGAGCGCGGTCCTGACAGCCGGCCTTCTCCAGCTGGTTCAGCAGGGCTTCTCTGTCCACCCGGATGCCCATGCTGGAGAGTTCCAGGGCAATGTCAAGGACAGGATAGTAGACAATGATATCAGCGTTAAGGGCCCAATCGTCATAGTCCGGCGCCCGGCCGTCATGGGGTTTTCCATTCCCCAATACGTCTCCGATCTGCATCAGGCACAGGGCTCCTTTTTCCTTTGCAATCAGGTATTCCCGTTCCTTGGGAGTGGAATCGGGGTACATTTCTTCCAGCTCCCCTGTGGTGATAAAGAAAATATCCTGGGGCAGAATCTCTTCTATATAATCATAGCGGATGGACATATATTTTTCCGTCTTCCGCAGCACCTTGTACACGGTGCGGACGGTATCCTTGAGTGTGTCCAGGCAGCGATCTTCCCTGGAGATAACTTTTTCCCAGTCCCACTGATCCACATAGATGGAGTGAATATTGTCCACCTGCTCATCCCTGCGGATGGCGCTCATATCGGTATAAAGTCCTTCACCTGTAGAGAAACCGTATTTTTTTAGGGCGAACCGTTTCCACTTGGCCAGAGAGTGGACAATCTCCGCCTCCCTTCCGTCCTGATGCTTGATGTCAAAAGACACAGGACGTTCCACCCCGTTGAGATTGTCGTTCAGGCCGGATTCAGGAGTCACCATTAACGGGGCGGAAACTCTCAGAAGATGCAGGCGCTCGGCCAGGAGTGTCTGAAAAAAATCCTTGACCATCTTGATGGCAACCTGGGTGTCATAGAGATTCAGGGCAGATTCGTAATTCTCAGGTATTACAATGCTTGGCATATGGTTTTCCTTCCTTAGAAAATGTGAACTTCTGCAAATACATTTCATTCTATTCAGCCGGAGCCGATCCTATATTATTAAACAGCTTTTTTCCATTTTTTGCAATAACTTTTTTAAAAAAGCTTGCATATACAGAACGTATGTGCTACAATATAAAGAACAGATGTTCACAGAAAGAGGATCTGGCTTGTAAAACTGACATTGATATATGGCAGGAGGGGGATTGAAGATGGAATATCTTGTGGCGGGCGGGAAGGAGTCCCTGGCGGAAAAGCTGCAGGTGCTCACGGACGCAGCTAAATATGATGTGGCCTGTACTTCCAGCGGTGTAGAGCGGAAGGGGAACGGGAAGAGCATTGGGAACTGTGTGGCTGCGGGCATCTGCCACAGTTTTTCCGGGGACGGAAGGTGCATCTCCCTTTTGAAAATACTTCTCACCAATGAGTGCATTTTTGACTGCAAATACTGCCGCAACCGTCGTTCCAACGATATTCCCAGGGCCACTTTTACGCCTGAGGAAATCTGCACCCTGACAATGGAATTTTACCGCAGGAATTATATAGAGGGCTTGTTTTTGAGCTCGGGCATTATCCGGGATCCCACATTTACCATGGAGCTGCTCTGCCGGACGCTGGCGCTGCTGAGGAATAAATACAGGTTTAACGGCTATGTGCATGTGAAGGCCATCCCAGGTGCGGATCCGGAAGTCATTGAACGGACAGGCTATCTGGCGGACAGAATGAGCGTGAACCTGGAGCTGCCCACGGCGGAAGGACTCCGCACCCTGGCGCCCAACAAGCACCGCAGAAGTATCCTCACCCCCATGAGGCAGATACAGAACGGCATCCAGGCCAACAGAAACGATCTGGCGCTCTACCGGCACGCCCCCAGATTTGTGGCAGGGGGACAGTCCACCCAGGTGATCGTGGGGGCCACGCCGGAGAGCGATTACCAGATTATCAATGTGGCGGAGGGACTGTATCAGAAATTTGGATTAAAGAGGGTATTCTATTCCGCTTTTGTGAATGTCACCGGGGACAAGAGTCTTCCGGCCCTGCCCGGGGGCCCGCCTCTTCTGCGGGAACACAGGCTGTACCAGGCGGACTGGCTGCTGCGCTTTTACGGGTTCCGGGCGGAGGAGCTTCTGGATGAAAAACATCCGTTTTTTAACATCATGCTCGACCCCAAGGAGGACTGGGCCCTGCGGCATTTGGATCAGTTTCCTGTGGAGATCAACCGTGCGCCTTTGGAGGTGCTTCTGCGGGTTCCGGGCGTGGGGGTGAAGAGCGCCCAGAGGATTGTGGCCGCCCGGCGGAGCGCCAGTCTCTCCTTCCGGGATCTGAAAAAGATTGGAGTGGTTTTAAAGCGCGCCCTGTATTTTATCACCTGCAGCGGCAGGATGATGTACCCTGTGAAGATGGAAGAGGACTATATTGTGCGGAACCTTACCAGCGAAAAAGACAGGGTGCAGTTTGGCAGCGACGGTATGAGCTACAGGCAGCTTTCTCTGTTTGACAATGGGGAGTTCACCCGTTCTGTCACTGTGGAAGAGCAGCTTCAGGCAGCGGTGGGGCAGCTTTAGGAGTTGCCGGAAAGCAATGCTCTGACCGGCCGGCTTCTACCATGTTTTGAAGAGGAGGGGAAGGGTATGATCGTATACAGATGCACGGACTCGGCGGAAAGTGTCTTTACGGCTGTCTACCGGGCTTACCAGGAGAAGAGAAACCATGAGGAGACATTCGTGAGTCTTACGGATGATCCTGTTCTATTTGCGGAAGACGTTCCCGTCAAGCCGGATCCGGAGAAAGCGCAGAAGGTGGTGAATACGCTTGTGCGGCGGTTTGGGGAAGACGATTATGTTCATCTGTGCATGGCTCTGGCGTCGGATCAGGAGGACAGGGCCCAGGCTGTCTACCGCACTGTGGTGGATGGTCTGGGTAGGAAATGTCCCAGAGGGCATTTGTTTGACAACCTGGCCAATGACTATGTACACAGGGCCTTTGCCCTGGCCCGGGGTGTGTCCAGGGAGGCGGAGCGCCAGAAACAGTTCCTGCGGTTCCAGGAGCTGGAGAGCGGGCTTATGTACGCCAGGATAGGGCCCAAGAACAATGTTATGGCGTTTATCATGCCCCATTTTGCGGACCGTCTTCCCATTGTGAATTTTGCGGTCCACGATGAGAAGCACAGTCTTTTTGGAATTCATCCCGCAGGCGGTCAGTGGTACCTGCTTCAGGGGGAGGGCGTGGAGGGACCCATACGACTGCAGCTGTCCCAGGAGGAGGGGGAGTACCAGGAAC
The DNA here is from genome assembly GCA_910587755.1 of uncultured Acetatifactor sp. Lineage (GTDB taxonomy): Bacteria > Bacillota > Clostridia > Lachnospirales > Lachnospiraceae > Acetatifactor. The sequence goes on from CAJUNZ010000035.1 coordinate 23,765, forward strand.
TGTTCCGTCAGCTCTGTCGTTCCATAACCATTGACCAGAGGAAGAACTGGAAACTCCAGAGAAATATGCTCCCCCTGCGCTTCCGGGAGTACATGGTGGAATTTGATTCCGGCGACAAGGTCAGCTCTTGTACTTCCTGGCCACGATCAGGCCTGCGGCGAGAATAACTGCCGAAAAGGCCATCCATATCCATCCGGTAAGGTCAGAACTGGGAGCGTCCGCTCCATTCATGTCAAAAGTGAAATTTTCCCTTGGCATCTGCATGGTCTCTGTAAACTTGTCCGGCATATTTGGGGGCATATTCTCTGAGGGCATAGTTTCTGAGGACATACTTTCTGAGGACCCGCCGGACATAGCCTCTATAGGCGTATTCTCCGATGGCCTGCCGGACATACTGCCCCTAAAGCCTCCCTTGCCGCCTTCCATGGAACCCATATCGGCAAGGGTAATGGCAGAGGCATCTGCATAGTTCATGTTTTCGGAGGTTTCTCCGCTCTCAAGCTGCATGGAAATGCTTTCACTGCGCAGACTGCAGAACCGGCGAAGGGTTTCCAGGCCTGTTTCAAATTCCTCATAGGTGTAAAAGGCGGTAGGATCTTTTTCTACATAGGATTGTATCAAATGATACGCCTCCTCTATAATGCCTTCAATATCAACGGTGTGAATAAATGCAGAGAAATATTCATGATATAAGCCGGTATATGTTTCGTTTTCAAAAATCCAGTTCAGCATGGGTCGGTCGGAGGATCCGCCGGACACCGGATTGTCAATGGGAGTGTTTACCGTGTCTGTGGCATCTCCACTGGTGAAGGTGCCAAACCCCAGATTATAGTCCCATGGGATCATGGCAAGCTGTCCATCCTTTTCATAGAGATAATAGTTGTGAACCATCATGCCAGTATAGCTGTCGTCATTACAGATATAATTGTGCACGACAAAATAGCGGATCACCTGCTCAATATCTACAACGGACTCAATTTCCTCGCCGGCGGAGAGTTTTTTCAGAGATTCAATCAGGCGATACTGGTCCGCTTCTGTAATATCTGTCTTGGCATTGTTCCATATGTTGGAGTAGCTGTCAAGATCATCGTCAGTGTATTGCAGCTTTACATCGGAAGACCCCATTCCAAACCCACCGCCCAGGTTGAAACCGCCTTTTCTGCCATCGCTGCCGTCAAACTCAGCAGGCGGTTCAAAGGCCTTACCGTTACCGCGGCCGCCGCCAAAGCTTAAGCTGTCGGGCTTATAGAGTTCCCCATAGTCAGAACCGTAATTGCGCTCCAGAAAGGCTTCCTCCACGCCCTCCACAGCCAAATACAGTCCCCAGTCCTCGCCATTAACGGTGATATAGACATAGCTGCACAGAGAGGAGTTCACTCCAAATGCATTCATCATAATGTAGGTCAGATAGTCCTTCATCATAGTGGAATCCTGGATCAGATTGTTCAGACTCAGCTTATCCAGCCCGTGATAAGACTTGGAACTGTCATAGTGGTCAAATTCAATCTTAAAACTGTAGCGTCTGCTGCCCAGGGAGGCAACTGTAGAAAGAGAAGTGTTTCCCTTTGCGCGAATCCCTATATTTTTGTAGGCTTCCCCGTCGATTACCACATTGGCAGAATAGTATTCTTCGCTGGTGGCATTGGCAATGAAATCGTCCCATTCATCCATGACAATATCAATGGTATGTACTTTAGTGTGGTCAAATAATCGGTTCTCGTATCCCATGGAGCGGGCCATCACTTCCATGCCCAGGGCAGTGCCGTTCATAAATAAAACGGTAAGAACCAGCGTCAATGCAGTGACGCTCCATGCAATTCGATCAAAAAATCTGCTTCCTGACATAGTTTACCTCATATAATCGCCGTTGTAAGAGACGGCCACCGCGCTGCTGACACCGGGCATTTCGGAGAGAATGTTGATAAAATCAGTATTATCTTCTTTCAGCCGCACTTCAATATTCAGCTCAATGGCTCCCTTGACAGCGGATTTGCTCTTGACGGTGGTCCGGGTGACATTTTTTGCAAGGAATTCTTTCGCCTTGATCTCTGCTTCATGGTTTGTGCAGTTCAGAACCACTATGTAGGGGTGGGTATTGGATGTTTTATTCACAAATACCAGCAGAATGACGCCAATACAGACGCTGCCAATGACGGCCAGAGGGATCATGCCCGCCGCCAGGATAATGCCTGCGCCGATAGACCAGAACAGGAATGCTATATCCAGAGGGTCTTTGATGGCGGTGCGGAAACGGACAATGGACAGAGCGCCCACCATGCCCAGGGACAGCACCACATTGGAAGTTACAGCAAGAATAACAATTGCTGTAATCATGGTCAGGGCGATCAGCGTGGAGATCGGAAGAGCGTCGTGTAGGGAAAGAGTGTAGATCTCGGTGGTCGC
>CAJUNZ010000036.1 GCA_910587755.1 uncultured Acetatifactor sp.
CAGGCACACAGAAGCACACTCCTTCTTCCCACCGCCTGCTTCCCCACACATACGCACATCATAAACAATGCCCCCAGTACCAGCAGGGTTGGAAACAGGTAATCCAACGCTCCCTTTGCCTCCCCATAGCATCTGAGAAAAAGCTGCCACAGAAACCCATATTTCCGGGACTCCACCAGACTGCTGCGCACAGCGTTGCCCGGAGCCACAATACACAGCACACTTCCTGCCAGACAGGCAAGATTTCCCAGCACCATCCAGGGCCTGATCTTCCTGCCTTCTCTCCAGACAAACGCCATAACCGCCCCGCTCAGCACCCAGACCCCAGGACCCATGTTCTCATTGCTCCAGCCCGCCGCAAGGCCCAGGGGCAGAATCCAGAGTGTAATCCCAGGCAGCGCACTGGGTTCATCCTTCTCCGCTCCCTCCCCCTTGGACCGTCCCCCCTTCCAGGGCAGGAAGCTTCCCTCATCCGGCACCTGTCTCAGATAGCAGTGCACAAACCCCAGCACGAACACCGTGGTATAGAGGTAATTGGCCGCTCCCGACTGCCAGAACATGGTCATCCGCCAGTCCGCATTCAGCCCCAGAACCATGGACAGCGCGGCCAGAAAAGCCCACAGCCCCCTCTGCCCTGCCACACGGCACATCAGAACTCCCAACAGGACCGTCACAGCCACATTCAACAGATCTGCCGCCCATTGGCCTGCCATCAGCGTCAGCTGCAGAATTCCGTGGGCAATGCTCCTGCCGCCCCAGTTATTGTAATGCCATATCTGGCTTTTCACAATATCCCAAAGTCCCGTAACTGGTGCGGTGTCATACAGCTTTGTGGAATACCATTCATCATCCATGGTAAATACGACTGCTCTGTGCGTCTGATAAATAACCAGAAAGAAGACCACCGTCAGCACGGCCGTCAGTCCCCTCATAAGCTTTTGTGTTTTCTTGTTCATCCCTGCCTCCGCAAAAAATTTTGGTCCGGCTTGTCCGGGTCAGGAATTGCCGAAAAGTCAATAACTCCGCCGCAAACATGGCACTTGGCTCATTGCCCGCAGCAGTTCCTAACCTGCTGCAGCCAAAACCACAGGAATAATCCTTCCCCCAGGCACATATCTATTATAAAGAAAGTTGTCAAGGTAAAAGCTTAAGGGGAATATGGATGAGTGCTAAAACAAAAATCGTCGTACTTCACATGAAAGAGCTGATCTACACAGGAATCTTCGCAGTCCTTGGAATCCTCTTTGTGGTTCTTCTGGTTATGATGTTCCTGCCGGACAAAGATAAGGAGGACACGCCAAACCCGGAGCCCGACATCACACAGACAGCCTCACAATACATACCGGGCATCTACACCACACAGCTGGTACTGGGCAGTGAATCCATCGACGTGGAAGTCATTGTGGATAAAGACACTATTACCTCCATTCGTATGGTAAATCTAAATGAAGCCGTAACCACCATGTACCCGCTGCTCCAGCCCACCTTTGACTCCATCTGTGAGCAGGTCTACGAGCGGCAGTCTCTGGAAGGCATCACCTACAGCTCTGACAGTAAGTACACCTCTCTGGTGCTGCTTGAAGCCATACAGAGTTCTCTGAACAAGGCCGCCGCAGCACCGCTGTGAGGCAGAGAACCACCGGATCACGCATCCGGTGGTTTTTGTTCCTGGTGAAAATCAACCCTGGAGCTTTTCCAGTTCCCTCATCCACAGGCCATTGCTGGCATCGGAGGGAAGGCGCAGATCCCCCCTGGGAGACAGTGCCACACTTCCCACCTTGGGGCCGTCAGGAAGGCAGGAACGCTTGAACTGCTGTCCCAGGAACCTGGCATAAAAGACTTTCAGCCATTTTAGTATTGTGCTGTCCTCATATTCACCTGCAAAGGCAAGTCTGGCCACCCGGTACACTTTTGCAGGTGGAAAACCGCAGCGCAGCATATAGTAGAGGAAAAAGTCATGCAGCTCATAGGGCCCCACCAGATCCTCCGTCTTCTGCATGATCACACCGTCCACCGGAGGAAGCAGTTCCGGACTCACCGGTGTATCCAGAATGTCCTCAAGCACCTCACCAAGCTCTGCCTCCCCGAAGGAAGCGCCAGAGCCGAATGTGTCGGCATAATATTTCACCAGGTGACGCACCAGCGTCTTGGGCACTCCTGCGTTCACGCCATACATGGACATATGATCCCCATTGTATGTGGCCCATCCAAGAGCCAGTTCGGACATGTCTCCTGTTCCAATAACCAGACCCCCTGTCTGATTGGCAATGTCCATGAGAACCTGGGTCCTCTCCCTGGCCTGGGCATTTTCATAAGTCACATCGTGCACATCCACAGCCTGGCCTATGTCCTGGAAATGAACCTCCACAGCCTGCCTGATATCCACCTCCTGCAGTGTGACATTCAGCGCCCTTGACAGCCTGCAGGCATTTTCATAGGTTCTGCCCGTGGTGCCGAAACAGGGCATGGTCACTGCTGTAATATCTTTTCGGTCAAACCCAAGCAAATCAAAACAGCGGGCTGTGACAAGCAGCGCCAGCGTGGAGTCCAGCCCTCCGGAGACACCCACCACTGCATGGGATAACCCTGTGGATTCAAACCTCTTTTTCAAACCATAGGCCTGAATGGACAGGATCTCTTCACAGCGCTCCTTCCTTTTTGCTTTATCACCCGGCACAAAGGGCATGGTGGTAAAAGTCCGTTCCAGCCTTGTCTCCTCCACCTTCAGGCAGAAAGGCACCCTCACATAGGGCTTTTGGGGCCTGCTGCCAAAAGTTCCCATGCGCCTTCTGTGAGCCAGTATCCTCTGTACATCAATATCGCCGTAAACCGTGCCACAGGCAAAGCGTTTTGTCTGGGACAGAATGGTGCCGTTTTCCGCAATCAGGTTGTGGCCCCCAAACACCAAATCCTGGGTGGACTCCCCCTCCCCTGCGGAGGCATAGACATATCCACAGACCAGGCGCGCACTGGAGGACTTAACCAGAAGCTCCCTGTACGCATCCTTGCCCACTGTCTCGTTGGAGGCGGAGAGATTGGCAATGACCGTGGCTCCCATCATGGCATGATCAATTCCCGGAGAATTGGCCACCCAGAGGTCCTCGCAGATCTCACATCCCACCGTGAGCCCCTGGACATTCTTACAGTCAAAGAGAATGTCCGTGCCGAAAGGAACTGTTTTTCCTCCCAGCTCGTAGGATACTGGGGTCCCGTTTCCCTGGGTAAAATGCCGCCCCTCGTAAAATTCTGCGTAGGACGGAATATTTGCTTTGGGTACCAGCCCCAGAACCTCCCCTTTACACAGAACCGCAGCCACATTGTACAGCCTTCCTTCCCGCTCCACAGGCAGCCCCACCATCACCAGAGCCTCCCTGTGGCGGGTTGCCTCCGCCACCCTGAGAAGCTGTGCGGAAGCTTCTTCCAACAGCAGCTGCTGCAAAAAATAGTCTCCGCAAGTGTATCCTGTCAGGCACAGTTCCGGAAAAACTATGATCTTTGCCCCTCTCCCACAGGCTTCCTCCATCCCTCTGCAGATCACTTCCGCATTATAAGAAGGATCTGCCACCTTTATCTTCGGCGTCACCGCCGCCACCTTGACAAAACCCTGTTCCATTCGCTCCTCTTTCCCCGCCGGCGTCAGGACTGCCCGCACCGATGGCACAGATTTTTCAATTCCTCCACGCTGAACTTATAATGTTCTCCGCAAAACTGACAGTTTACCTCCACTTCCTGCCCTTCTTCTATCATATCCTGGATTTCTTCCCTCCCCAGGCTGATCAGTACTTTCTCGATTTTCTGCCGGCTGCAGTTGCAGGCAAACTTCACACTTCTGGTTTCCAGAATCTCCGGTTCCAGTCCTTCCAGTACCTGCCGGAGCATCTGCTCAGGGGTGCTGCCCTGATCCAGCATGGAAGTCACGGAAGTGATTCTGCTCAGGTTGCGCTCCAGGATTTCAATCACGGATTCTTCCGCAAAAGGCATCAGCTGGACCATAAAGCCCCCCGCCTGCCGGACTGTATTGTCCCGCTCCATCAACACTCCCAATCCCACAGAGGAGGGAACCTGCTCCGAAGTGGCATAATAGTATGTCAGATCCTCTGCAATCTCCCCCGTCTGAAGCATAGTCTGCCCAACATAGGGCTCTTTCAGTCCCATATCCTTGATCACTCTCAGTGTTCCGCGGCCTATGGCCCCCGCCACATCCAGTTTTCCTGACGCATTCGCCGGAAGAACCACTCCCGGAACAGTGGCGTAACCCTTAACTGTGCCCTGGGCATCCGCAGTCACCATCACTCCCTGCATGGGGCCGTCCCCCTTCACCTGCAGGGTCAGAAGATCCTTCTCCCCTTTCAGCATACATCCCATCATGGCTCCGGCGCTCAAAAGACGGCCCAGGGCGGCCGTCACCACCGGGCTTGTATTATGTGCCTGTCTGGCCTTTTCTGCCAGATTCTTTGTGGTACAGGCAAATGCCCGAATCTGCGCCCCTGCCCCGGTGGCGCGTACAACACAGTCCTCCATGCCCCAACCTCATTTCTGCAGCCCCGCTGCTTCCTTTCCTCTCTCCCGCGCTACAACATACACCCGCTGGCTCCTGTCCGTGACGGCCCCTCCGGTATCCGCGTCCATCACTTCCAGAAGCGTCATACCCGCCTCCACCACCAGTGCAGTGATCTGTTCCACTCTATAGCCGCGCTGCAGGTGTGATTCCGTAAATCTCCGGAAGTTCTCCCCCTCCGCCCTGACAAACACCGTCAGGCTGCACTCGTTGATTTCTTCCTCCACATCATAGAAATTTTCCCAGATAAAGCTGCAGTCCTCACGGTTTTCCGCTATGGTGCACTCGCCGATTACCTGGCGGTATTTATAGTCCGTGTTGAAATCAAAGATAAAGATTCCGCCGGGGAACAGATAATTATTTACCAGTGCAAAAACTGCCCCCAGCTCCTCCTCTTCCAAGATATAGTTCAGGGAATCGCACACGCTGTACACCGTCCCCACCGTGCTGTACAGTTCCAGTTCCCGCATGTCCTGCTGCAGGTACAGAATCTCCGCACCGCTTCTGCCCTTTTTCTTCATGGCCACATTCAGCATGGCTTCCGAAGCGTCCACTCCCACCATGTCATACCCTTTTTTGTACATCAGCTCAGCGAGAGTGCCTGTGCCGCATCCCAAATCCACCACCAGATTCCTCTCGGATTCCAGAAGTCCTTCCGTTTCCCGATCCGGCTTTGACACACCATACTTCTTGATCAGGTTCTCCAGGGTATCCCCCCATTTTTCATATGGCACATTGTCCATCAGTTCATCATATACTTCTGCAAAATCCCCATATTCTTTCATGTCCCTCACCACCGTATATCCCTGTCCTCTGCCCCGGCCGTAATCCCCAAAAGGGGGAAAGCCCGCGTTCGTTGTCCCGGGGCGCTTCCTTACTCGCCCACAGCCATGGCGCACCACACACCAGCCCCCAGGGCAATTATGCCTGTGACAGCGCTCAATATGGTCACAGCGGGAAACTCACCCATCAGCAGGATGGCAATGGGCGAAGATAAGATCAGCCCAATGATGGCCCAATAGGCATACAGAGGAAATCTCTCAAAGATAATCTCCACAATCTTTGCAATCCCAAAAATACCCGCCACCATACCGATGCCAAAGGGAACCAGAACGCCGCAGCCTGCGAGAATCCCCTCCATGTCAAAGGCGGCCAGCGCCGTAAAAAAGTCCTTGATGGCATTTAAAATCGGATGATAGAAACCCATCAGCATCAGTACCATGGAGCCGCTGACACCGGGTATAACCATGGTCGCGGAGGCAATAACCCCCACCAGGACAAGCTTCACCACACTTGCGGCGCTGAATGTCAGATCTGCCGCCGCCCCTTCTGTCTCGCCCATGGCTGCAAGGCCCACCACAAGGACAAAAAAGAGGATTCCCACTGCCCCATGCCCCGCCTTAATGCCTCTGCCCTTGACTTTCTTCCAGATGGCCGGAAGCCCGCCCAGGATCAAGCCTACGAAAAGCAGGTTGGTCTGAATGGGAAAACTGCTGAAAAGGTAGCTGAGTCCAAAAGAACTGCCTGCAATGGCAGCAACCATGCCCAGGGCAATGGGCAGCAGGAACAAAACATTTTGCTTGAACTCACTGAACAGATGCGTGATGCAGTGGATCAATTTGTCATAGATTCCCATGGAAACCATCATGGTTCCGCCACTGACACCGGGAACAATATTTGCAATTCCGATTACCATACCTTTTACAAAACTTTTAATCATTGAACTTCTCCATTCTCTATTTTTTCGGGAATTGTTGCTGTACAGTCAAGGATCCTTGACTTTCCCACATATGTTCCAAGAAATTCCATCAATCTGTCCATCTGTTCATCCGTCCCCACGGTAATGCGCAGGCAATTGTCAATTCTGGGCTTCTTCCAATAGCGCACATAGATCCCCGCCTCCCGGAGTGCCGTAAACAGCTCTTCTGCAGGAATGGACTCATGGGACGCAAAGATAAAATTTGCCCTGGAATCCGTGGAGGAAAATCCAAGTTCTGCCAGTTCCCTCTTGATTCTCTCCCTGGTAAGTATGATTTTATCGGTGACAGACCGGAAATAGTCCTCATCCCTCAGAGCCTCCGCCCCCAGAACCTGGGCAGGCAGACTCATCGTATAGGAATTAACTGAAAACTTTACGTCATTCAGGCAGGAGATCAGCTTTTCACTGCCAATGCAGAAACCGATGCGCATGCCCGCCATGGCCCGGGACTTGGAAAAGGTCTGTACCACCAACAGATTGTCATACTTCTCCACCAGAGGCAGCGCGCTTGTTCCCCCAAAGTCCACATAGGCTTCATCCACAATAACCACTGCGTCCTGGTTTGCCTGCAGAATCTTCTCCACTGTCCCGATACTCTCCAGAATACCCGTGGGCGCATTGGGATTGGGAAAAATCACTCCTCCATTGGGCTGACTGTAGTCCTCCGGCCGAATGCGCAAGTCCTCCCCCAGAGCGCAGGTCCGATAAGGTATCCTGTACAGTTCCGCCCAGACACTGTAAAAAGAGTAGGTGACATCGGGGAAAAGAATTGGATCTTCACTGTTGAAAAAAGTCAGAAACGCCATGGAGAGCACGTCGTCTGATCCCACCCCCACAAAAACCTGTTCCGGCCTTACATGATAATATTCTGCCAGGGCATCCGTGAGAATGGAAGCCCCCGGATCCGGGTACAGCCGCAGGGCATCCAGGTCAATCTTCCCCGCCGCTCTTTTCACACCCGGCGGCGGTGGATAGGGACACTCATTGGTATTCAGTTTAATGATATCCGGCTTACGGGGTTGTTCCCCGGCCACATAGGGTACTGCCCTGCGCACATTTTTTTCCCAGCTCATTCCTCACCACTCGCCTTCCTGCGTTCTCTCTCCAAAAGCATACTCCTGCAGCTCCTCAGTCCCCGATCCCGCTTCCGCAGCTATCCTGCCCAGCTCCTCCCGGTAGACAGCGGCCTGTTCCGGAAGATTCATCCCTTCATAGCACCGGATCAGGCCCTCCAGCCCTTCCCTGCCGCCGGATGAAAGCGTCAGTATGGGCCTGGTTTCGTATACTGCATTATAATACCATATGGCCGCCTCTTCCCAGTCCTTCTTCTCGGCATAAAAATGTCCCAGTTCACAGCAGATCTCCGAACATGCCTCCTCCGCCAGCACCTTGGAAGTGTGCTTGAAAAAGGCCACCACATCCCCCGCCTGCCTGGCCGCCCTGGCCACCACACAGCAGGCCTGTGCCATCTCCTCCCCGTCCCGTCCCACATCCCCGGCGGAGGCGGCAAAAAAGTCCCTGGCCATGGCAAAGTCTTCTTCGTCCCCTGCCAGCATCAACTCCCTGGCATAGAGACCGTGGAGCTTCTTGGGCGGCCGCCACCCTTCGGCGCAGTGCCTGTGGAAATTTTCCAGATCCCGCTTTGCATGACTCTCCTGGGGCAGATGGGTAATTACAATGTCACTGTCATACACCACCGGCTCCAGGCGCACACTCTCGTGGATGGGAGATTCCCAGACAAAGTCACGCTTTCTCTTAAACAGTTTGGGGCGGTATTCCTCATCAAAATTATAGACCGTGCCAAACCGGAGCTGATTGGCATACTTCATCTGGACGATCTCAATCTCAGGCAGCAGCGTCTCCTTCAGCATCAGAAATCGTCTTCTGTTCTCCTCTGACAGCACTTCATCCGCATCCACTGAATATATATATTCCATGGCGGCCTTGGAAAAGACATAGTTTCTGGCAGCGCTGAAATCATCCGTCCACGGAAAGTCATACACCTTGTCCGTAAACCTGCAGGCTATCTCCTTTGTGGCATCCCGGGAGCCTGTATCCACAATGATAATCTCCTCTGCCAGATCCGCCACGCTCTGCAGACACCTTTCCAGTATCTTTTCCTCATCTTTTACAATCATACATATGGATATTGTAATCATCCGGCACCCCTTCATCCTCTCAGATAATCATAGCTATCATACCAAAAACCCGGAAAGGGTACAACCATTATCCGCCAAAAAATTCACATTCTTACCCTGGAACCCTTCTGTTCACCCAAAAGAACAGGGTCTTTCCCAGATGCCTTCCAGAAAGACGGACACCCAGAAAGCCACAGTGATATAGGGCAGGAAGGGGACCGGCTTTTTCAGCCTGCCCCTCCTGCCTATGTTCCCTCCTGCCCCCTGCACCAGGGCCAAAAACATCCAGGCCAGAAGCATATGGCCCAGAAATCCTTCCATTCCCATACCCAGGGCAGCTTCCACCACTCCACAGACACAGAATGCATAACAGTCCGCCCTGCCGTACATTCTCCCAAACAGGCCCAGCTGCAGCACCCAGAAAACTGCCAGGGACACAATTACTTCTCCCCGGACGCTCCCCAGGGAAACTGCTCCTGCCGCCAGAGCAGGCCACCAGGTAAAATTGTACACCTGGCAGGTCAGGACATCCGTCACACAGGCCAGGAGCAGAGAGCCTCCTGTGACAGCGAGCGCCAGCACCAGGGCACTGGGCTTATCTCCTGCCGCTTCTCTCAGCGCAGCCCCCTCCAGCAGAGCGCAGACCACAGTCCAGGCCCACGCTCTGCCGTCCATGGGCAGGCGTCTGTCCCACTTTGCGATGAAGGCCAGGCCAGCCAGTACGATTCCCAGTATCACCCCTGTCATCTCAGCCTCGTTCTGAACTCGTCCAGTATGGTGCCGTCAACCCCCATAGTGCTGATGGAAGGGTGTTCTTCCAGTTTCTTATCCCCTTTGAAGGCCCTGACCGTGATGGTATAACTCTCTCCCTCCGGGGCGTCAATGGGAACCATAAACTGCAGCTTCTCCTCCTTTTTGTAATCCGGATCTTGTTCATAGGAAAAGCTCTGATTGTACTGTGACAGGAAGTGAGGAAACTCCACTTCCACTCTGTCGGCATAGCCCCATGTGGTTATGTGCAGTATCCCGCTCTCCCCCCGCTTAAAGAGCGGTTCATGGGGCGCAAGAATTCTGGTGATCTCCGTGTCCAGGGCAAACTCCGTCACCCTCCAGGTCTCCTGGGTTTCATTGCCCACATTGTCCACCGCATATCCGGTCACAGTGAACTCTCCGTTAAATACCGGCTCCTCCTGCGTCACCTCCACCCGTATGATGCCGTCCCCGTCCGGCCTGCAGATAAGCTGGCCGAAATTGTCCTGATTCTCTATCTCCAGATAAAAATCCCTGACGCCTGAGAGCTCGTCCCGTGCTCTGACCTCCAGGACAATGCTGCCCTGATTTCTGTCTATCAGTTCCAGCCCCTGGAAAGCATCCAGCCCCGTTATCACCGGCGGCCTGCCATCCCCAGTGAGCTTGACAGCATGGGTGCGGTCCTCTTCCTCCGGCGAATATCCCACTTCCGCCCCCAGGGATGCCCCCGCCCTTGGAACCACCTGGATTGTTTTTCCATCCAGGGCCGCGTCCAGGGTAAAAGCCTGATAAAAATGCAGGCAGGCAGCCTGATCGCTTCTGGAAGCCCCTGTGTACATGGCGTCTTCCATCACCGGACTCCCATTGGCCTGCCGGATAAAATCCGAGGGGTCCAGGGCCTCTGTGGAAGAAAGGGGCAGGGTGTAGGGCAGTTTTGTCACATGACTCTGTGTCTGTCCTGAACCTGTATCCGCCTGAAAGATCTGATAATTGATCTGGTAGTCCCCTCTGGCAGGCCCATGGAGCCTGGAGTCAAAGGAGAGCAGGAAGGGCGCAGTGCCGTCAGCCCTCACATAGTAAGTCCTGTCAGAGGCAGGATATATATTCTTGTAATCCTTTCCACCCACCACACTGCTGACCTGGACCATATCCGTGGATATCTCCCATGCCAGGGGATCGTCCTGCCGGATCTCCACATGCACTGTCTCGGACAGATTGCCCGCCCGGTCTACCGCGGCCATGTGCAGATACTGGGGATATGGCCCCAGGGGCACTGTGACTTCCGGCTCCGCCAGAGGCGCATGGACGTTTACGGCATTGGCCGCCGTCACCTCGGTGGCGCTCTGTGTATCCACCAGGTACAGATATCCCTTCACTCCTGTCACCAGGAGGTTTTTTGTGATATTGGAGGTGCAGAGCAGTTGCCCTGTGCGCATGGAGTAGGACTCCGCCTTAAAATAGTATTCTGTCCCCCTGTCCTGCACCGGATCGAATGTTACCGTGACAGCACTGTCCCCGGAAGCAGTTTTCTTCATACTCTCCTGCCCAAGGGCATAGGGCGCCTCTCTGTCCGCGGCGGCAGCTCCCCTCAGCTCCTGCCCCTCCGTCATCCCGGTACCCACACCTTTTATACTGGCACTTCCGCTGCCGTTTCTAACCCCGGCCTGTCCCTCCTGGGTCACAGCATATGTGTCGTTCACATAGCTGGCCCCGCCGTACCCCGGCCTGGAGGAAACCACCTGTCCTTCCTCATAACCGCATATAATATTCTCACAGGCACAGCGTACATTGGAGATACGGGCCGTGATCCACTGTCCGGTATCCATAATGGAGCTGTTCTGGTATATGGCTTTAAAGACAATACAGACTCCCTCCGTCCCCTCCGGCAGATCCAGGGACAGGGTTCCTGAGAACTCAAACTCTCTGGTTATCCCATGGCTTGTGCCGTTCTGGTGCAGATGAATATTCTTCCTTTTATAGATGCTCTCTCCCTGAAAACGGGCGTCCGAGTAGGTTCTCACATTTACCTCCCTGTCGTGGATCCGGTTTTCCTGCTCCCTGCAGACCACCTCGCTGTGAGAAATACTGCCTGTGCACTGGGCGGAACGGGTGGTGTACTCCCCCACAGTCTGTCCCAGCGAATTCAGCACCGTAACCTCCAGCGCCTCCATCTCCGCGTCCTCCTCGCCCCAGTCAGAATAGTAAATATCCAGCTCAAGCTTCTTTCCTCCCTGTACGTTGATATATTCTCCCGGGCCTCCCAGCTGGATCCGGAACCATCCTTCCGCATCCCCCACGGTATAGTTGTGCCCTCTCATCTGGGCAAAGTTCTCCCCCCAGGAGGGGGTTATGGCATAATTGTTAAAAGAGCTATACGCCATGCCCTGATACAGGCTCCCTGGCGGAGACAGCACTCCGGCCTCAATGCATTCCGGCTTATGGCTGTGGACTATATACTCCCCTGCAGCGCCTCCTGGCCAGCCGCCTCCGCCTCCTGCCATGCCGTCCTCCCCGCTGCTGCCGTCCGTGGTATTGTTGCCGATGCCGCCCTCCTGTCCTTCTCCCTGGGATGTGGCGCCCCCGCCGCCCCCTGCCACAAGGAGCGTTCCCTTCAGACTGGATACCACACTGGTCATCCCCCCGCCGTTTCCAAAGTCCGTCCCCCTGCCCCCGCCGTTGGAGCCGTCCTGACCGCCAACCTGAAATGTGATCACTTCCCCCCTGGTGAGATAAAATTTTCCTCCCACGCTGCCGCCTTTCCCTCCGGCGCAGGAACCGAAATCCCCTCCCTGAGCTCCCTCCGCCTTAAGCAGGTAAAAACCGGAGGAAGGAACTGTAACACTGTGGCTTCCCGCACCGTCCCAGTTCAGATCCAGACCTGCCTCCGCCTCCACGGAGTCTGTGACACTGGATATCTGGGCATATGTGGCCCCACCGTCAGCACTCTGGTACAGCCTGTAAGTCTTGTCCTCCCAATCCGGCTGGGACCAGAACAGGTCTGCGGCCCCGCGTCCATTGTTGGCGGTGTAGTTCTCCACAGAACGCAGCTTCAGTTCCACCCATTTCGCATGGAGCGTACAGTTTTCCGCAGGTGTAAAGTCCTCCTGTCCGAAACCCGCCGGCTCTGTCAGTGCGGCGTCCAGGAACCAGCCGCCGAAGACTGCATTTCCCTTTACCGGGGTAGGAAGCTTCACCGGATCCAGGGAATATGCCGCCGCCATCCTGTCCTCATCCCCCATGCCTCCCAGAAACAAATATGTACTGCCCTCCAGACGTCCCCCCACCGGCGGCAGGATATCCCACCGCAGAAAGGTCCGGGTGCCTGTCACAGGGGGCAGATACTCTCCTCCTGCCACGTCAAAAGATACGGTATATCCACTGGGAGGGGTAACGCCACCTCCGGACTGATCCACCGTGTACGCGGCGCCGTATCCTCTCTGAACCGGATTCTCCCCGCTGTAGCTGCCGCCGCAGGCGTCAAAGACCAGGGTGGACTGAATCTGCTCCCACTGGGCGTAGAGGACCACCGTGCCCTTGCCGGAGCTGTCGGAGGTGTAGTTTTCCGTGGTCAAATTCCATATCTGGGCGCCGTCGGCATAAAATGTGCCGGTTCCGTCAGGCTTTGTATTCCACCCTGCAAACCTGTGCCCCTCCCTGGTAAAACTGTTCAGGGACAGGGTGTTTATGGCGCTGACCGGATTTCCCTCATATATCCCGGCGTTATTGTACATGTGAAAACTGGGAGCCATATCCCCAATGACACGGTATCTGTCATCCCCGTTTCCCTCATACATCACCCTGTATCTGTTATAAGAAACCGACTGGCAAAAGTGAGAGGGCATACCTGCGGCCTGCTCCAGATGGCGGCAGTCGGAGGCAGGGCACAGGTAATAGTACTCCAGATTTGTGTCAATCTCTGTAATACTCCTGGCCGCCGCGCTGCTCATATAGACCAGCCTGTCCAGGGAGCTCCCGCAGTCCGCACAGTGTGCAACCCATCCGGAAAAATAAGGCCTTCCGCAGCGGCTTCTTCCATACTGCACGCCATGGTAATCCGCCCAGTCGTCCCTGCCCTGGATGCACCTGCTGTAGGGATGGGCCACCCGCCACTGCCCCACGGGCACTGTGCCGCTGCGCTCATAGGCATAGGAGTGTTCCCCTGTGCCGGGGGATCGCAGCGTGGATGGAACTCCTGTGCGGAAGCTGTCCTGAACATTGTACCAACAGCTGTAGATGCCGTTCCCCGTTCCCTCGCTCAGAGGACGGTCCGTGGTCCAGGCCCTGCCGTCCGGTGAGAAGGACACATAGGGACTGGCATAAATGCTGCCTGCGCTGACAGATCTGGCCGGAACCAGGGTCCACAGACCTGCCAGCAAAAAAAGCAACAGCAAAGCTCTGAATTTACTCAATCTCCCACCTCCTGTGTACATATCTTGACCACCCGCAGGCTCCCCTGGGCCAGTCCCTGGTAAAACAGCTCCACATCGGACTTGTCCAGGTATACATTCACTCTCTGGGCGGCGGTGGTTCTGTCCCCGTTGGGAATCGTTTCTCCTGACGCGTCAAAGACCTGCTGAATATACACCTCCTCCCAGGAGATAACTTCCTCCCCCTCTCTGACAGAGTAGATATGTATTCTGTCCCCGGCCCGCAGAATCCCTCCCGCCACCTGGTATACATCATCCGCCTTAAACCCGGCGATAACAGGCTCTGCCATATGGCCAAGAACATCGCTCACTTTCTCAAACATGCCCTCGGTGAGCACCACGCCGGGCTCCACATCGTACACTGCCGCCAGGTCCTGGATCTGCTCCAGGACAGTCAGCGCCGTCCGGGGAATATACTTTACATCCAGCTCCCCCTTAGAAAAATACTCCGCAAAATTCTCCTCTGTAATCCTCTGCCCTCTGGGAATGGCAGCCGCCGCCATGTACACCGTGCCTTTCTCGTAATCTGCCAGCATGCTTTTCTCCATCTGGGTCAGTATCACAAACACCGCCACCGCAGCCACAAGCGCCGCCAGACTCACACCTGCCACCGCCCTGGACGCCGTCCCCTGTTCTTTTTTCCGTTTCGATCCTTTCATTTTGTCCTTCCTCTCTCCCCGGTTTTCTGACATTTATTCCATCCACCCTATGGAGCAGAACCGGAAGCCCCCATCACCTGGTGATATCCGCCAGATTCCCTTTGTGGGCCTCCACTTCAATTCCCAGAACGCCCCTCAGCATAAAGGCGATCTCACTGTACACGGAGGTATTTTCAATTATCCTTCCATTAGGCGCCTCCACATTTCCCAGGACACCGCTCCTCTGAGACAGGACGCCGTTTCCGTCAAAATGGTATATCTCCACATTCTCCCCGGTGACATTGTACACCGTGTACTCCACCACCCGGACCTGGGACGATATCACTCCGCCGTCTCTTCCCCTCCAGGCCTCATCAAGGTTCAGATTTTCTCTTACCGCCCACCTGTAAAGCCCGTAGGAAGCTCTGGGATCTTCCACCAGAATCTTATGGGATATGCCATACTCCTCCAGATCCACCACCGCCGAGGCCAGGTTGGAAGCCGCCAGAGCATCCTCCAGATACAGCGAGGCCGTCCGGTACAGCTCCAGCTGCAGAAAAGCACACAGGTACACTGCCAGGAACAGCAGGAAAAACAGCCCCACAGTCCATCCTGTGGTCCCTGGCTCCCTGGCCATGGCCGCACTCTTAATGCTTTGCAGTGGACACTCTTTTTTCCGTAAATTCATAACCGCTCCCCAAAGTTCCCTGTATCTGCAGCACCACCGGCTCCCCGTAATCCACCTGCCAGGTGGTGGTACCGTCCAGGGTGATCCCAGTGATCCCTGCCGCCTCAAGCTCTCCCCAAAGAGCCGCCCGGTCGGCATCGGTGAGCGTCCCCACCGTCTCCATCCTCAGAATATATTTTCTGGCGATCTGTCCCGCCGCTGTCTTCTGCTGTATCATCCTGGCACTCTCCAAATAGCTCAGCATCACCACCGTCATGGCCAGCATGCACAGTCCTGCCGCCATCAGATCCCCTATGCTGCCTTCTTCCCTTTTCAAGCTCCCACCCCGGTAAGAATTTTCTGGGCCTGTGCGGACAGAGAATCCACAATGTCTTTGATAAACACTTCCAGCCTGTCCTTCATAACCACGCAGAGAAGCAGCGCGATAATACACAGTCCCACCGTCACCAGAATGCCGTCTATGCCCGGTTCCTTCTTCATTCCCTTTTCCATCAGCTTTTTCAGGGCCGTCCCTGCCATGATCTTGTATTTCCACAGTATATTTTTCATATGATAATCCTTTCCTGCCCGCCCCGGCCAGGTTACGGGCATCCAATCCATCTGTCTGCCACAGTGCACATGCCAGACTGTGATAATTTTTCCTAAAATCCTGCCGCAGCCCCAAACATATGACTCACACAGGCATACAGGGCAATCCCCAGCACCACCGCCAGAATTCCCAGCTGGTAAAACGTAATGCTCCTGTCAAGAGCGCCCTTTTTTCTCTCCAGCACAGTCTCTTCCATATCTTTGATCTGTTCCCCGATATCCCCCAGAAGTTCCAGGGCCTGGCCTGACTCCAGAGCCTGCAGAACCGTCACGCAGAGGGTGTCTATATATCTGTTGTCAAATTTCCCCTGAAACTTATCCAGGGCTTCGTAGATATCCGCCCGCAGGGCAATATCCCCCGCCAGTTCCATCAACGCCGTGTGCAGACGCTTTTCCCGCACACTGCCGCAGCATTCCACCAGAGCATCGGTCACATAGATTCCCGCCCTGATCTGGATCTCCATGGCGTGATAGATCAGCTTCAGTTCCGGCAGCAGCTTCTCATTGTCCCTGTTGTTCAGATACACCAAAAGCAGTACGGGCAGAAAATACAAAAATACACAGGACGCCAGGCCATACTCCCAGGAAATCCTGCCCATGACCGCCATTCCCGCAGCCCCAAACCCCAGACGCACCGCAAGGAATCTCACCGGCGTCATCCGACTGCCATAGTGGAATGTCCCCCCGTTTTGGGAGAGCCATCTGGCCTTTTTCCCGTACCATCCACCGTCCCTTTCTCTTTTTTTCAAAAATCCTGACAGTTCCCGGTAAGTGGATAAAATTCTTTTCTGTGGATCTCCCCTTCTGCACGGCACATACACCGCCACAAAGGTCAAAACTGCCGCACAGACCGGCAGCAGCCTCAGTCCGTAAAATACAACCGCCTCTCTCACTTCGGCTCCAATCTGCCCGCTCTGCGGGCCAGGTTTTTCTCCTCCTGCAGGCCTCCTGCACAGCGCCCACTCTTTTTCTCCTCCCGCAGGATTCCAGCACAGCGCCCGCTCTTTTTCTCCTCCCGCAGGATTCCAGCACAGCGCCCACTCTTTTTCTCCTCCCGCAGGATTCCAGCACAGCGCCGCGCCCATCCCTTTCTCCTCCCGCAGGCCTCCTGCACAGCGCCGCGCCCATCCCTTTCTTCTCCCACGGCTCCCGCCCGCTGTCCCGCGCCGACGCCAGGACGGGACCGTGAATGTCTCAGCGGTGAATCCGGCTCACCTGCCCCAGAAAGAGCAGTCCTATCACGGCAAGCACTCCCAGTCCAATCTTCCCCGGCAGGGTGCCTGTCAAAAGCACCGCCGCCGGCATCTGCACCAGGCTGCCCACAGCCGCCAGAACCACAAACGACAGCCCCAGCAGCAGGGACATATTCACAAACGCTTCCCGCAGCATTCCTTTTCTGGCCTGGGACACCCGCAGGTATTCTCTCAGGCTTCTCCTGCTGCCGGAGACCAGTGCCGTAAAGTCAGCACAGTACCTCTGGCTGATCTCCATATTTCTGGCAAGTTCCTTAAATTTCGGATGCTCAATTTTCTCCGCCATGGACAGCAGAGCCAGACTCACATCCCCCGTGGTCTGGGCCTCATAGTAGCACCCATCCAGCACACTCCTGATGGGTTCCTCCATATAGCGGCTCACCTGGTGGAACACAATAGTGACCTCACCGGAAGTAATGCTGTAATTGCCCAGAAAATCCAATAGCTTCATCAGGTGGTCATTGACCGCTCTGAGACTGGCCGTCCTGAAATACCGCAGAACCGCGAATTCCACTGCCAGGAATCCTCCTGCCCCGGGGACTGCCGCCCCAAGCCCCAGCAGCCCCGAGCACACCAGGGCGGAAACCGCCGCCCCCGCCAGGCTTACCGCAATCAAGCCCTCCGCCGTGAGACCTGGAAACCGCACTTTCAAACCGCAATAGTTCATCTCCCTCTCCAGGGACGCCCACAGGCCATCTTCCTGTTTCAACAAAAGCAGTCTGTGCCTTCCCTCCAGGTTCCTCTGCCTGGCGGCGGCCTCCATGTCCCCTCTGGCCTTCTTCAAGTACTCCGCCGAGCGCTGGGGCAGACGGACTGCCCAGAACAGCAGCCCAAATCCCAGCAGCAAAAGTAAAAATATCATCAGTTTCACACCGATTCCCTCCCAAATATCTTCGTATATGCCAGGCCCCTCCGGCCCTCATCCCATCCCCCGCATGTAAAAATCTCTTTTACCCTGTAGTGCTCCATAAACACCAGGGTGCGGAAACAGTCCATCATCTTCATCAGCTCATCCCGGGAGTAACGGCTGCCATACATGGCATAGTCCACCAGTTTGTCCGGCGCCTTATCGGCGGAGGGCGCATGGATGGTGGCGGCGCAGAGCTGCCCTGTATAAGCGGCGTTCAGCAGATACAGCGCCTCCGCTCCCTTCACCTCACCAATAATAAAGAAATCCACATCCATGGTCAGCCCGGCTATGCTGATCTCCTCCAGACCATAGCTCACCTGCTGCTCCCCGCTTCCCGGCAGGGAGTGAAGAAACATCATATCCGGGTGATATTTTGTCGTCAGTTCGTCCGCCTGCTGCGTCACCAACACCGCCATGTCATTGGGCAGTGTCTCTTTCAGGGCATTCAGCAGCGTGGTCTTACCGGAGGAATTGCCTCCGCAGATCAGGGTGGAGCCTTCCCGAAACCTGCTCACCAGAAGCTCTGCGGTCTCTCTGTCCAGCATTCCCTGTTCAATCAGCTCCCCCACCTGGGGAAAGGTTCTGGGAACTTTTCTGATACACAAATAAGGCTCGTCATAGGTGTTTACCAAAGGCATGGAAATGGTGAATCTCAAGATAAAGTCCGGATGGCTCTCGTTGTCCGTGAACCGCTGGATAGCGTTTAGATTAGAAATGTTGACCTGATTTCTAGTTGCAATATAGTCAATAAACTGTCTGTATTCCCCTGGGGAGGAGAAGGCCGCTCCAGCCTCCATCCTCTGCCCCTTCCGCTTAATGCGGATATTGTTATAGCCCACCACCCTGATATCCGACACTGTCCTGTCGTCAATAAGTGCGGACAGTCTGGAGTAGCCGAAAATATACTGCTCAAATGCCGTGAGCAGCCGCTCCCTGCCCTCCTGTGCCAGGTCATAGTAGGCCGCTATATGGCGCGCCGCCTCCTCCAAAAAGGCTTCTCTGCCAAGCTGCCCTTTTTTCATCTGCATCAGAGACTGCTGCTTTCCCGTGGTGTAATCCTCCACCAATTCCTGCAGCAGCTCCTCCTCCCGGGCACTGTTTTCTGTTTTTATGCTCCCATCACTCTCCTCCTGCATGCGCAAAAAGACACCGTGCACCTGCGCTCTCCGCGCCTGATTTCAATAAAACAACTGATAGCCGGCCGATTGAGGCCTGAAAAAAACCAAGAAATACAACTGATATTGTTGAAAAGAAGATGCTCAAGGTCGACTCTTGAGTGCCTTTACTTTACACCTGCAGGCCAGAAATGTCAATACCCGAAATTGGATTTTTTCGAGTTTCATGTTGAGTTTTTTCTGAAAGGGTGGTATAATGAGAAAAATTCAGACTTAGGAACTGTAGAAAAATAAATGATACAGATTTCACAGGATATTTCCTCGAGGGTGCGGTAAAAAAACGCAGGCATAGGGCTAAAGGGAGACTTTTTATACCGTGCAGTCGGAGAAATAGACAAGTCAGAATGTGTCAGTTATTTTTCTACAGTCCCTTACCATCAGGACATTCCAGGGAGGAAAGGAATTATGTTTGTTTTACTTGCAGGCGGACTGCTCATTGTCATTGTGGCCGTTATTATCGCAGTGGTATCCAGCGTTACCGCAGCCGTTGCCGTTGAATCCGACATTGAGTCTTAGACCGTTTTCTATTTTCGCAGCAATTCCGGCAGAGCGGGGAACTGTTGCGTCACCTGTTTTCACACAGCCGGGAGTGCCCGGAGCCGCAGGAAGAGATTCTGCCTCTTCCCGCTGTTCCGGGCACTCCCTTTTTTCGGGTTCCCCCGGGCCCCGCCAAAGCCCCCTTCTCTTTTAGGCAAAAGGATTTTCCGTGGAATAGAGCACACCCTTGGGCCTGTTGTAATCCAGGTCTTCCACGGGCACCCCTATGTATTTAAACACCTCATACAAAGCCTTGCCAAAATGGCCGAAAGCCACCGCCCCGTGGTGGGGGAAATTCTTCTCAATCAGCACATGGCGGTAGAACCGTCCCATCTCAGGAATGGCGAATACACCGATACTTCCAAAGGAACGGGTGGCCACCGGCAGCACCTCCCCCTGGGCAATATAGGCCCGCAGCAGATTGTCCGCCGTGGACTGAAGCCGGTAGAAAGTGATATCCCCGGGCACAATATCTCCCTCCAGAGTGCCCTGAGTGACCTCCTCCGGAAGCGCCCTGGCCATGATCATCTGGTACTTCATGCTGCAGGAAGTAAGCTTCCCGGCGTTGGTATTACCGCAGTGGAATCCCATAAAAGTGTCACCGTGGGCATAGCTGAATTTCCCCTGGATGGATTCCCTGTACATGTCCCCGGGAACCGTGTTGTTGATGTCAAGAAGCGTGACCACATCACCGCTGACACAGGTTCCGATAAACTCACTGAGACAGCCGTAAATGTCCACCTCGCAGGACACAGGAATTCCCATGCCGGTGAGACGGCTGTTCACATAGCAGGGAACAAAACCGAACTGGGTCTGGAACGCAGGCCAGCACTTTCCGGCCAGGGCCACATATTTGCGGTATCCCCTGTGATCCCGGACCCAGTCCAGAAGGGTCAGTTCGTACTGGGCCAGCCTGGGCAGAATCTCCGGCTTCCTGTTCCCTGCTCCCAGCTCCGCGGCCATCTCCTGAACCTTGGCAGGGATTCTCTCGTCCCCCTCATGCTTCTTAAACGCTTCAAAAAGATCAAGCTCCGAATTCTCCTCGATCTCCACCCCCAAGTTGAACAACTGCTTGATGGGCGCGTTGCAGGCCATAAAATTCAAAGGTCTGGGGCCGAAAGAGATAATTTTCAGATCACCCAGTCCCACCAGGGCTCTGGCAATGGGAATAAACTCATGGATTCTGTCCGCGCACTCCTGGGCGGTGCCCACGGGTTTTTCCGGAATATACGCCTTCACATTGCGCAGCTTTAGATTGTAGCTGGCGTTCAGCATGCCGCAGTAAGCGTCCCCCCGGCCTCCTGTAAGGTTCTCCTGTGTCTCCTCAGCGGCGGCGATGTACATGGCCGGACCGTCAAAATGTTTTGCCAGAAGCGTCTCTGAGATCTCCGGGCCAAAATTTCCCAGATAGACACACAGAGCGTTGCAGCCGTTTTTCCGGATGTCCTCCAGGGCCTGCACCATGTGGATCTCGCTCTCCACAATGCAGACCGGGCACTCATAGACTCCCTCCCCACCGTATTTCTGTGTGTAAGCCTCCATGAGAGCCTTCCTCCTGCCCACGGACAGACTCTCCGGAAAACAGTCCCGGCTCACCGCCACAACACCGATCTTTACCTGGGGCAGCAAACCTGCCCGCTGTACACTGTTCATCTTTCTTTCCTCCTGTATCTGCTATATTTCTGCGCCCTGAAAGTGCGCCTGGGCGGGCTGGCCCGATTTCCACTGCTCTTTCCAGGCCCCGGCGATAAGCCCGTGCCCTGCCGCCGTGGGATGGACGCCGTCAACAGTCCAGCGCTCCGGCGGAAGCTCCCTCCCCGCCCGGTCAAATACTTCCTGCAGGTCAATATACTCCAGGCCAAACTCCTCCGCCAGCTTCTGGGTAATATCCCGGCGGAGCTTTACCTGGCTTTCAAACATCTCCCAGTGCTCCCGGGTGGACGTGCCCGGCGTCACATAAGCCCCCATAAGGATTATCCGCACCCCCGGCAGCGCCGCGGCGGTCTCCTCCAGCAGAATCCGGTACACTTTCTCAAAAAGCCCAGGCTCCACCCCGTTCCCGCTGAGAAGCTCATGCCACACATCGTTGACTCCCACCAGGATCGTCAGCACGTCCGGCTTCAGATTCAGACAGTCCTTCCTCCATCTGGCCAGAAGATCCACCACTCTGCTGCCGCTGATGCCGCAGTTCATCACCACGCACTCCTCAGCTCCGGCGGTAAGCTCCGCCTCCAAAAGCCTGGGAAAACCGCTTCCCATGGCCTGGGGATCCTCATAGCCGGCCCTTCCGCAGTCCGTGATGGAATCCCCCTGAAACAAATACCTCATCTCCATTTCCTCCTTGCCAAAATCATCAGACACTCATCCTCTGAACCGGTTCAGGCAGGCATAGAGCTCCTGGATTCTGGGCTTTGCCAGACCGCAGGGAATGTAAGAGCTGCAGAAAGGCTTCCACCCTTCCTTCTCCCAGAGCTGCCCCACCTGCTCCACCACCTGGCGCACAGTCTTCTTTCCGTCCATAACCTCCTCCAGGCCATACCGCAGCAGATAGGCCAGGGCCGTCACCTGCTCTGAGTCCAGAAGCTGTTCCAGATACCTGACATTGACCTCCTCCTTGTCCAGGGAGAAAGACTCCAGACCGTAGGACTTTACCTTCATGTGCTCATGCCTGCAGTCCCCGCGCCTGGACCCGGAATGCTGCCCCCGGCGGTACGCAGGAAGCACCCTGACAAATTCCGGCACCTGGAAGCCCGGAGCCTGGATCCTGGGGGCAGTGTGTCCCTGGCAGAGCTCCTTCACCCGCTGGGTGATATCCACAGGCCGGTAACAGTCCATCATCAGAATGTGGTCCGCAATGTAGAAGAAGGCTCCGGAGCTTCCTGCCACCAGCACCGTGGAGATTCCGGCCTTCCCATAGAGTTCCAGAGCTCTCTCCAGAAAAGGGGTAATGGGCTCCTTATCCCGGCGGATAACCTGCTGCATAAACTCATCCCGAACCATGAAATTGGTGGCGGAAGTATCCTCATCAATGAGAAACAGTCTGGTGCGGGCCTCAATCCCCTCCACCACCGCCGCAGCCTGGGATGTGCTGCCGCTGGCGTCCTCCGTGGAGAACCGGGCCGTATCCTTTTTGTTGGGCAGATCATTGATAAAGAGGGAGATGTCCACATTTCTTATGGAGCGCCCATCCTCCGCCCTGAGCTTTACAGCCGTATCGTCGGTGATGACAAATTCCCTGCCATCCCCCTCAATATGATTGTAGATCCCCATCTGTATGGCCTCCAGAAGGGTGGATTTCCCATGGTAGCCCCCTCCCACAATAAGGGTGATCCCCTCCGGCAGAGCCATGCCTTTGATCTCCCCCCGATGGGGCAGCGTAAATGTCCGCTCCATGGACTCAGGGGAGGTAAAGGGGACGCTGTCCGAAAGAGGCAGATCGGACACGCCGCTCTTTCTGGGAAGGACGGAGCCGTTTGCCACAAAAGCCACCAGTTTCTCCTCCCTTAAAATGCGACGGACCGCCTCCTGGTCCTGGGCCAGAAACACCACGCTCTCCACCTTTTTTGCATCCAGCCTGCCGTAGAACAGACTGTTCTCCATGCAGCGGGGCAGAAAATCAAACAGGATCTTGTCCAGCTCCCCTGCGTTGATGGTGCGCCCAAAGGCCGGAAAGCCCACGTGAAAGCGCACTGTCAGGCCGCTGTCCGTGATCTCACAGGCGCTGCGCTCCAGAACCGCCTGGCCGCAGCGGCTGATGGACAGCAGACCGCTTTTGCCGGATCCCTTTGCCTTAAAATTGTACTGTTCAAACTGTTTGGACACCTGCCTGGTAAGATAGTCCTGCAGGGCAATGCGACAGCAGTCCTCCTTGTAATACTGAGCGGGAAATTTCGCCAGGGAATGGGGGATCTCCACATGGAGACTGGAGGGAGAGGCGAAAGGATCTCCCTGGACATGGTCGATCACCAGGGTGTACCGGTCGAATTTCCATGCCCCTGCCAGGGATTTATAGGCCGGGTAGCCCTTGTGGTCTATGGAGCGCAGCAGCGTGCGCAGTTCATTCTGTGTTTTCATTTTTGCCAATTCCTCTCTTTCCTCATGGGCGCCCCAGGCCGTGTCTCCCCTGGGCCTGCCCGGAATGTGTAAAATTCAATTCACACCCAGAGATTATTATTTCATTTTCCACGGGTTTTTGCAACCCCCAGAACCTTCCTTCCAGATAAAAATCGGCAAACACCCCCTGAAAGCCCTGCACCCATTACGCATGCAGGGCCCCACCGACTGCTTAACCCTAAGGAACTGTTAAACCCTTGCAGCTCCGTCCACCGAGAGAATTTCCCCCGTCACATAAGCCGCCATATCGCTTGCCAGGAAAAGGAACGCATTGGCCACATCCTCCGGCTCCCCCACCCTTCCCAGGGGGATTGTGGCAATCAGGGGCTTGATCATCTCCTCCGGCAGAGCCGCCACCATATCCGTCCTGGTAATTCCAGGCGCCACTGCATTTACACGGATATTGTCCTTCCCCAGCTCCCTGGCCAGAGATTTGGTGAGCCCGTTCACGGCAAACTTGGACGAAGGATACGCCGCGCCGGAAGGCTGGCCATAGATGCTGACCATGGAGCTGGTATTCAAAATCACACCGCCCCCCTGGTCCCGCATAACCCTGGCGGCAGCCTGGGCACACACAAACACCCCATTTACATTTAAAGCCATGGTCCTGGCAAAGTCCTCCGGCTTATAGTCGTAGATGCTGTCCCTGGCAGAGACACCTGCGTTGTTCACCATAATGTCCAGACGTCCGAAAGCCTCTTTCACCGCCCCAACGGCCTCTTCCACCTGCCGAGGGTCCTGAAGATCCGGACAGAGCCCCATGACCCGGTACTGAGGGTTCTGGGCCTTCAATTTCTCCAGGGCTTTGTCCACAGTCTCCTGCCTGGAACCGCAGAGCGCCACCGCCGCCCCGTTCTCCAGGAATAATTTTACCACCGCGTATCCGATACCCCTTGTGCCCCCTGTCACCAGAGCGGTTTTTCCCTTTAACAATTCCATCTTCCCTACCTCCTTCATTCCGTCCTGCGCCGTCCTTGCCCATTCTGTCAAAAAGCATATATCCTTAAGTCATGAGAAAGCGCGTATCAATTTTGCAATCAATACGCGCCCTCACTCCTCATAATCCATTGGACTATACCTCCTTTATTTAATTTTGCCTCTTCCACCTCTGCCCTGCGTGCCTTTCCACTCCTCCTTTTTTACGGGTGTATTGCAGCGCCCTGACTGCTGTTCTCAGTGTCCCTGCTGCCTTTCTGTGTCCCTGCACGTCTTCGGGTACCTTTCCGCCGCTTTCACTCTGTCATCTCCTCTGTACCCTGTGGA
Source organism: uncultured Acetatifactor sp. (assembly GCA_910587755.1). Taxonomy (GTDB): domain Bacteria; phylum Bacillota; class Clostridia; order Lachnospirales; family Lachnospiraceae; genus Acetatifactor. The sequence goes on from CAJUNZ010000036.1 coordinate 24,798, forward strand.
AGTTTTTCTGTCTCTCTGTTTTGTTTGTGAGTTTATTATAGATCCGCCAGACCGTTTTGTCAATACTATTTTTAAAATATTTTTTCTTTTTTTCAAAATTCTTTTTATAGATCTGTATTTTCAGTTTTTTCTCCCCTTTTATACAAAAACTCTGCATTTTCCACAGGGGAATTTGCCGGAAAATAAAAACTCCCTCCCACCGGAACAGATCTGTTCCGGCAGGAGGGAGCTTTACGCCGGAGGCAGCGGAAATCTCCGGTAAATGTATCATGCCAATATACTACTTTAGTTTCAGACCCTTGAGCAGATCCCCCAGGGAAGTGCCCACGGAACCGCCGGAACTGTAGTGGGAAGGCAGCTTCTCCTCCACATGGTCCGTCCCGGCGCTGTCGGCGGTCTCTTTCATGCTCAGGCTGATCTTGCCGTTGTTGGTGTTGAGAACCTTGACCTTGACTGTATCCCCCACGCTGAGCACTTCCGAGGGCGTCTTGATCCTTCTGTTGCTGATCTGAGAGACATGGATCAGGCCGCTGAGCCCTCCACCCAGATCCACAAAAGCGCCATAGGGCATAAGGCTCTCCACCCGGCCTTCGAGCACGGTGCCGGGCACCATCATGGCGACCTTGCTCCGGATCTGCTCCGCCTCCCTCTCCTTCAGCACCTCCCTGGCGGAGAGCACCAGTTTCTTCCTGCTCTTCTCCACAGTGATTACACGCACATCCAGGGTCCGGCCCACAAAGGTGCTCAGGTCTTCCACATATTCCAGGGAGAGATGGGAAGCCGGAATAAATCCCCTGATCCCCTCCAGATATGCCGTCACGCCCTTGTTTACCGTCTCGCAGATCGGAAGAGCGTCGTGTAGGGAAAGAGTGTAGATCTCGGTGG
>CAJUNZ010000037.1 GCA_910587755.1 uncultured Acetatifactor sp.
TTTCAATCAAAAAAAGTGAAAAAAGTTTGTGACAATAACTTGACACACGCGGGGTGGGGCGGACTTTGCGTCGCGTCGAGCCTGCCGATTTGAGGCGGTTTCAGGCTGTTGGGGAGAAGTCTCCTCCCAGGCTGCATTATGGGAGAATCAGGATTTCACCCGATACCCCAGCCTGCAGATTTCTCTGTCCAAAATAGATGTCTTTTCCGGGATGCCATACCGTTCCGCCAGACCGCATCTGACCAGCCACTCATAATTGATGCCGAATCCGTGCGGTCTGGTTTCGTATTTGAACCCTTCTAAATTTCTGTGTTCCCGCAGGTATTGTATGATGGGTTCATATACGGACTCGGTATGCTCCTTCAGGTACTCTGTGCAGTGCTTCAATATGGCTTCCGCCACCTCTCGATTCGCCCCCTTCTCATAGAGCGGGTCGTAAATCAGCGAAATAATCTCCGGATTGATTCGCCTGCCCTGAGGGATTACTTCCCGCTCAGGGAGCTGCCCGGCCTTGCATATCTCTATCCAGGCGATGTTCTCCGCCAGCTGAGGGATGAAATAGATGGCATTTTCAAGGTTTCCCTTTATGTAGAGATTTTTCTCGGCCTTGTTCAGATAATATACTGCTCCGGAGAAACCCAACAGCATTTCCTTCTGCCGCTCCAGTGCTCCTATGTGAAAGGCATCGTCAAACAATTCGTCCAGAAGGAAATCCTTTGAGAACAGTTTTTTGCCTTTGCTGAATGCTTTCCACCGAAAGTCGTCTACATTCCCGTTTCCGATAAAAGTCCGGAACCTGGTCAGTGTGTGGAGGTTCAAAATGGCGCACATGCCGTCCTCGTACAGTCTGTAACTGGTCTTTCCTCTATAGTCGTCATCGTAGACGGCTTCCACCTGGATATCTGACCATTCCCATATGGCATCGTGGCTGAAGCTTCCCAGCAGATAAGCGGCGATGCACTTTCTGTCATGATAAAGCCTGTCGGATATCTTCTCGATAATCACATTACAGTATCCCCTCAAAACCTGATTTTCCATATGTTTTTCTCCTGTTTAAACTCCTGTCTCTCCCCGCTGCTTTTTGCTCCCCCTCACCCCTCCGGTGCCAGATGGCTTCTAAGGTAATCGGCGGTCTTTGACTCCCGGTGTTTTAAGAGGTCAAAGGGGGAGCCGCAGAACATGACTCTGCCCCCGTGTCTTCCCGCTCCCGGCCCCATGTCGATGACATGATCCGAACCCAATATCATTTCCGGATCATGCTCCACCATCACCACGGTATTTCCGCTTTCCACGATTCTTTTCATCACATGCAGCACACGGAGGACATCCTGGGAATGCAGACCCACGGTAGGTTCGTCGAACAGGTACAGAAGGTTTTTCCGATTCCTGTATTTGCCCATTTCCCTGACCAGCTTCAGCCTCTGGGCCTCCCCGCCGGAGACGGTGGACAGGGGCTGTCCCAGCTGCATATATCCCAGGCCCAGGTCGCATACCAGTCGGATTCTCTCATAGAGGAAGGGGCTGTCCGCAAAAAAGTCCAGGGATTCCCGAAAAGGCATGTCCAGAACCTGCTTGATGTTCCGATCCCTGTATTTGATCTGCAGCACTTCGTCGATATACTGCTGTCCATTGCACTCCGGACATAGGATTCTGGTCTCGCCGAAATACTGGATATAATTTTCCAGATACCCCTTTCCCCGGCACACCGGGCAGGCGCCTTTGGAATGGAAGGAAAAGAGACCCCTGTCCGCATGTTCCGCGAACAGGCTGCGTATGGCATCGAAGAGATTCAGGTAGGTGGCGGGAACAGAGGATTTTTTCCCGTTCAGCAGCCCACCATTGATAGACCCTCTATGTATCCTGTCCGGGGCTGTTTCATTTTTCTGGAAAAAATCTTCTCCTGGTCCCACATGCAGTCCAGGAGCCTGCGCTGGGCCGTGGCGTAGATCACGTCATAGGCCAGAGTGGACTTGCCGGATCCGCTTACGCCGGCTATCACCGTGTGCTTGTGGTATGGGATTTCCACGCTGATGTCCTTGAGGTTGTTTTCCCTTATGTGCTCGATTCTGATATGGTCGTACATGTCTTTCACCTGCCTTGTCCTTGATGATACTGGCGCGCTTTGGATAGTTGTTTTCCGGGGAGCTGCGGATGCCTCAGAAGACCAGGGCGTGTTGTACGGCGCCTGGGTTTTATCACCTTAAAGCTGAGTATAAAGTGTGACATCGTGTCGCTGTCAAGACCTGATATTCTGATGGCGCCCAATGACCGCTGAGAGGAAAATGATACTAAAAAATCAGCAGGAAAGCCGTTTGGGGCTCTCCCGCTGATTTTTTGCACTGCAGGACGGTCAGTTACCGCCTGCTACAGGATTTTCGCTTTAATATTTGACTCTTACCATTCTTTAGTAAGTTCCATATTCCAGTCAAGGGAAAATGATCCGCCTGTCTGGGCTTCCATGCTCTTCACCAGTGCGGCGCGCTCTCCGGCGCTGGTGGCAGGGTCATCCAGGGATTCTTCTGCCCAGTAGGAATAACCATAGAGGTAGCTCTTGTTAAAGTCCTCCCAGGAGTCATAAAGCCCCTGGGCCTTCTGTGCCGCCTCCAGCATTTTGTCCATGGCCTCCTCATAGGAACAGTAACCGGCTGCATAGCCAAAGCCCATAATGGTTCCAACCCGGCTTAAATCCCAGGCGGCGATAGCTCCGTCACCGTAAGCGGACCAGGCGTCATAGGCTGCCATAAGGCAGATAATGGTTTCTTCGTCCAGGTTCTCGCTCTCCAGCGTGGCGGCAAAGGTATCCCGGTCTATATCGCTGCTGAGACCCAGCTCATTCAGAAAGTCAAGAGCGTCCTTGTTGTGGCCCTCATTCATAAGCCAGTCCGCAGTTTCCATCAGTTCGTCGGCATCTGTGATATCCCAGCTGTCTGCCAGACTCTGCTGGGCCTGGGAAACGACGACGCTGAGCTGGCTGTCATCCATGCCCATATCCACCATCATCTTGTAGGTCTCCCGAAGGTTGGCTCCATTTACGGAGTCCAGAACCGCCGTCATGCTGTTGATAAAGCCGATGGTTCCCGCTGATCCTGCGGTGCCGTCCAGAAGCTCCAGGGAAAGGACTTTCATGGCATCCTCTACATCGCTGTTATTTCCCACGAAAACAACGGAATAGTAGCTGTCCTCGGACTCCACATAATAACCATAGGCTTTCCCTGAGGTGATTCCGCTCTTGGCCACGCCTTCTCTGGCCAGGCACTTCACGGCGCCTTCCACGGAGGGAGCCTCCGTATCTTCCCAGCTCACCGTCACGCCGGAGCCGTCCAGAATCAGATTTGCAATGTAATCCGCATAAGTCTCAAGACTGTCCACGTCACTGGAGTTTCCCGGAACGGTTGCCTTGGAACTTCCCACGGAAACGGCGGAAAATCCTGTTCTGCTGGTTCCGCCGTCCAGACCCATCATGGTGCTTCCTGCCTGGAGCGGCAGGTCTGTCTGGGTAAGCCCCTCAAGCAGAATCACCTTGTAAGAGCCGTCGGAGGAAACATATTCCTGGGAAGTCGGAAGATCCGCTTCCTGGGGCTTTTCTGTCTCCTGGGGTTTTTCCGTGGCCCGGGACTCTTCCTGGACGGTTCCCTCTGTTCCTCCAGCGCTGCCAGATGACAGATCTGTTGTCTCTTTCGGATCTCCGCAGGCTGTCAGGGTCAGTCCCAGAACCATGGCCAACAGCAGTACTCCTCTTTTTTTCATACTCCTCATACTCCTTTTAGCGATATGATTTTTACCTGTCCCGGCATTTTCCTTCTCTTTTTTGTCTCCTGGTCAGCAGAGAATTTTTGTCAGAGAAACTGCCGGTTTTGAGAATCCTGTCCACAGGGATTTCCGGCGGACAAGCATCCCTATTATAACCCTGTGCATGGGTTCAGTCAATAAAGATCAGAAAAAAGCGGCGGTGGAAGCGGTAGAAAAATTTGTCAGATTTACTCGAAAAACGGAAGAGGAAACGATTGACAAACCCCCCGATATCCCTTATAGTTATTTCATTGCGTTTGCATCTGAAAAAAGGCCGTGCCTGGGGAGGTAAGTGCGGCCATAAAAGCGGCTCGGTTTCCCTGCCGGGGTACTTTTCAAGCTGTGAGAAGCAGCGCGAAATAACACACCATCCTTTGCGGGAGGCAGGCAGACAAAAAACGGGCCGGGTTATGTGTGAATAACATAGACACGCAGCTTATTTCGGCGCAGGAGTGCGCCGCCGCAAAGGAGATGCATCAAGTGAAAGATACAATTATTTCTTTAAAAGACATTACTGTCTCTTATGATGGCGAGCAGATTCTGGGAGGATTTAACCTGGAGATACATGACGGAGAATTTGTCACGCTCTTAGGGCCTTCCGGATGCGGAAAGACCACTGTTCTGCGCACCATTGCCGGTTTTATCAGGCCGGATGCAGGGGATGTCTTTTTTTATGACCAAAAGATCACTGCCCTGCCGCCCCACAGGCGGGAGGTGAACACAATTTTCCAGAAATACGCTCTGTTTCCGCATTTAAATGTCTATAACAATATCGCTTTCGGCATGCGCCTGAAAGGCCGCAGCGAGAAAGAAATTAAAGAGACCGTCCACAGAATGCTGGCCATGGTGAATCTTACAGGCTACGCTCACAGGGGCATTGGACAGCTCTCCGGCGGACAGCAGCAGAGAGTGGCCATAGCCCGGGCCCTTGCCAATGAGCCCAAGGTTCTGCTGCTGGATGAGCCCCTGGGGGCCCTGGACCTGAAACTGCGGAAGGACATGCAGGCGGAGCTGAAAAAAATACAGAAGCAGACAGGCATCACCTTTGTGTTTGTCACCCACGACCAGGAGGAGGCCCTGTCCATGTCCGATGTGGTGGTGGTGATGGACGGGGGCGTGATACAGCAGATCGGTTCGCCCACGGATATTTACAATGAGCCGAAAAACGCCTTTGTGGCGGATTTCATCGGGGAGTCCAACATACTGGACGGCATGATGCAGGAGGACTATTCCGTGCGGGTTGCCGGGCACAATTTCCGATGCCTGGACAGCGGATTTGGCAAAAACACTCCTGTGGACGTGGTGATACGCCCGGAGGATATCAAGGTGGTGGAACCGGATTCCACCCTTATTGCCGGGGATGTGACGGCGGTGACATTCAAGGGAGTCCACTATGAGATTATTGTGGATGTGGCAGGTTTCAAGTGGATGATACAGTCCACCCAGTGCTGCAGAGTGGGGGACCGCATAGGCTTGTCTCTCACCCCTGATGATATTCATGTGATGAAAAAGTCCGAATATTCGGGCATGTATGGCGACTACAGCACTTTCAGTGACGAGATGGGCGAAGCAGAGACAGAAGGGGAAGGGGATTCCTGCGGGAAAGTCAATGCCTCTTCCGGCACATGGGCAGAAGAGGAGGGCGGCGCAGATGAAATCTGATTCCAAACTTTTGTCCGCTCCCTACACGGTCTGGATGACGGTGTTTATTGTGCTGCCCATGCTGCTGGTGGGGTATTTTGCCTTCACGGACAAGTCGGGCAGTTTTACGCTGGAAAATATTTTAAGTGTGGGGCAGTATTCCAATGTGTTCCTGCGCTCCATCTGGCTGGGAGCTGTGGCCACGGCGGTCTCCCTGGCGCTGGGCTATCCTCTGGCATACATTATCTCAAAGGTGGACGCCAGGCGGCAGAATATCATGGTGATGCTGGTGATGCTGCCCATGTGGATGAATTTTCTGCTGCGCACCTACGCGTGGATGACGCTTCTGGAGGACAATGGACTGATCAACGGAGCCCTGGCGGCCCTGGGCCTGCCCCGGGCCCATATGATCAACACCTCAGGGGCGGTGGTGCTGGGCATGGTCTATAACTATATTCCTTATATGATCCTGCCCCTGTACTCGGTGCTGACCAAAATTGACCGAAGCGTCATAGAGGCGGCACAGGATCTGGGGGCCAACAGCAGGGAAGTCTTTTTGAAGGTGGTGGTGCCCATGAGCATGCCCGGCGTTATCTCCGGTGTGACTATGGTGTTTGTGCCGGCGGTGAGCACCTTTATTATCTCGAAAATGCTGGGAGGAGGCGGAAACCTGCTCATTGGGGATCTGATTGACATGCAGTTTCTGGGCAGCGCCTACAATCCCAACCTGGGTTCGGCCGTATCCCTGGTGCTGATGGTGATCATCCTGATCTGCATGGGTATTATGAATCAGTTCGACGATGGAGGAGACACTGAGGAAGGAGGCATACTGATATGAAAAAGGCAGGTGCATGTATCTACACCTTTCTCATTTTCCTGTTTTTGTATGCCCCCATTCTTGTGCTGATTGTGTTTTCCTTCAATGACACGGAGACCGGCAGCCGCACGGTGTGGGGCGGCTTTTCCCTGCGGTGGTATCAGAAGCTTTTTGAGGATCGGCTGATTCTGGAGGCTCTGTGCAATACGCTGCTTATCGCGGTGGTGTCGGCGGCGGCTTCCACTGTGCTGGGCACCATGGCGGCCATCGGCATAAACTCCATGAAACGCCTGCCCAGGCGGATTATGATGAACATAACAAATTTTCCCATGGTCAATCCTGAGATTGTCACAGGGGTGTCGCTGATGCTGCTGTTTGTGTCTGCGGTGAGGCTTTTCGGCGGCAGAAGTCTGGGGATGGCCTCCCTGTTTGCGGCCCACATTACTTTCTGTCTGCCCTATGTGATCCTGTCGGTGCTGCCTAAGCTGCGCCAGATGGATCCCAACCTGTATGAAGCCGCCCAGGATCTGGGCTGTCCGCCGGCAAAAGCGTTCTTTAAAGTGGTGCTGCCAGAGATTCTGCCTGGAATTGTCACAGGGATGATTATGGCGTTTACGCTCTCTATAGACGATTTTGTGATCAGTTATTTCACCAGCGGCACCACGCAGACCTTACCCATCTATATCTATTCCATGACCCGGAAGCGGATCAGCCCGGAGATCAATGCGCTGTCCACGGTGCTGTTTGCAGTGGTGATGGTGCTGCTGGTCATTATCAATGTCCGCAGCGTTAAGGATCAGCCGGAAAAACTGCCGGAAAACAACTGATACGGCTTTTCGTTTGAAGAAAGGATATCGGCACACATGAGGAGAGGACATTTCAAGCATTGGAAAAGGGGCTGTGTCGTTGGGTTCAGCCTGTGGGCGGTGCTCTGTCTGGCCCTGTCTCCGGCGCAGAGGGTTCTGGCCGGGGAGGAGGCGGCTCCTGACAGGGGAGTTACCATAAATGTCTACAACTGGGGCGAGTATATCGCCAACGGCACCGACGGCTCCCTGGATGTGAATGAGGAATTCACCCGGCGCACGGGAATTCGGGTCAACTACACCACTTTTGACAGCAATGAGTCACTGTACTCCAAGCTGGCCGGGGGCGGTGCGGACTATGATGTGATTATTCCTTCGGATTACATGGTCTCCAGGCTTATTGACGAGAATATGCTGGCCCGGCTGGATTTTTCCAACATTCCCAATTATCAGTATATTGACGAGAAATTTCGGGATCCCGAGTATGACCCGGGGGGTTTGTATTCTGTGCCCTACACCTGGGGCGTGGTGGGGCTGTTCTACAACACGGACTATATCCAGGAGGAGATTACCAGCTGGTCCGCTCTGTGGGATGACCGTTACAGCGGAAAGATCCTGATGTTCGACAATCCCAGGGACTCCTTTGCCATTGCGCAGTTTATGCTGGGACAGTCCCTGAACACCTGTGATGACAATGACTGGGCGGAGGCGGCGGCTCTCTTAAAGCAGCAGAAGCCCATGGTGCAGGCTTATGTGATGGACCGGATTTTTGACAAAATGGAGAGCTGTGAGGCCTGGATCGCCCCCTATTATTCCGGAGATGCGGCTATTCTGGTGGACAATAACGACAGCATTCGTTTTGTGGTGCCTGAGGAGGGAACCAATTACTTTGTGGACGCCATGTGCATTCCCATTACCTCCACCCACAAAGAGGAGGCGGAGGAGTACATCAATTTCCTCTGTGATCCTGAGATCGCCGGAGCCAACATGAATTATGTGGGGTACTCTACCCCGGAGAGCGCTGCCAAGGCGTATATGGATGAGGAGATGGTGGAAAACCCTATCTATTATCCGGATGAGGAGACCTTGGAGCGCACCCAGGTGTTTGTGAATCTGCCCGAGGATACCAGCAGGCTGGTGGACCGTCTGTGGGCAGAGGCGAAAATGGGAGGGCCGGGAGAATCGGCGGTGCTGATTGCGATAATTCTGGGCTTTTTGGGCGTATACATTGCCATTCTGGTATACAAGAGAAAAAAACGCCGAAGGTGGAACCGTCCTTGAGGCAGAGAGAGGGCTGTGTGGTCGAGAAACCGTACAGCCTTTTTGAATGAAGTTTGTTTTTTCCTTCTCGGACATTGTCCAACTCCTTTCCGTGATGAAAAGGTTGTATAATATCGAGATTGATTTTTACATCACAGTCTTTCAAATCGAAATCGTCAAACAATCTTTATTATTAAATCAATCAACTTATATCTATATAACGAAAAACTGCTGAAGAGACAGTTGAAAACAAAATGATTCCCCGCGCATATACTCTATTATGACAAATGGATGGGGTGGTTTTCAGTGAATCAATATCATAACAATCGGATGTATAGTCCGCCGAATTTGTTCGGTATGAGGACTCCTGGCAGAAACTGTAATCAAAACATGTCCCGCTCTTCCCCTGCTTCCGGCAGTGAAAGGGATATTTTGGATCCTGAGGGAGCTGAAGAGGAACCAGAGAGCACTGCGGCTGCTTGTGTGTGTCCGGAGCCAGGGCCCATGGGCCCGCGGGGGGAGCCGGGCCCGCCGGGCTGCCCTGGTGAGCAGGGGGAACCGGGCCCTCAGGGGGTCACAGGGCCCCAGGGACCCCAGGTTGAGATACCTGATATTACCCGGAACATTACGCTCTGCAATAACTGTTCCGTGGCGCTGACGCCTGGGTACTATGCGGTCAGCTATTATATCTCTACGGTGATGAAAAGGCATGGTTTTATAAAGCTGACGCCTGTATTTAACAACTGTAAACAGACCGTATACGGCGCATATGCGAAGGCGTCAACACAGAAGGAAATTCTGGTGGTTTCAAGGTATTTTATCATAGAAGTTCCGACCGGTTCCACGCTGTTTTTTGTCTGGAATTCTTCCGCGGGAGCTTCCAGTATCAGCGTGAATCTGAGCATAGAAAAGCTCTGCCGATAATGGCGCCGGGGGACAGGTTGAAAAAGGAGGGAGGAAAGAATATGCCCGCTATAAGTCTCTGCATGATTGTTAAAAATGAGGAAATGCACATTGGGCGCTGTCTGGACAGTGTGGCAGAACTGGTGGAGGAGATTATAATCGTAGATACCGGTTCCACAGACCGGACAGTAGAAATTGTGAGCAAGTATACAGAGAAAGTCTATTCATATCCGTGGAAGGATGACTTTTCCGATGCCAGAAATTATTCTTTCTCTAAAGCATCAATGGACTACTGCATGTGGATGGATGCCGATGACATTCTGGAGGAGGCAGAAAAGGATAAATTTCTGCAGTTAAAGCAGTCTCTGTCGCCGGAAGTTGACATTGTAATGATGAAATACAATACCTCTTTTGATGAGGCCGGCAGGCCGTTATTTTCCTATTACAGGGAGAGGTGGATTAGGAACAGCCCCCAATATCGGTGGCTTGGTGCGGTTCATGAGGTGATACCGCCCCAGGGCAGGGTGATATATTCCGATATCGCTGTCAGCCATAAAAAGACAGGCCCTGGAGATCCCGACCGGAATCTGAGAATATATCAGAAGATGGCGGCAGAAGGGAAGGTTTTTGAACCCCGGCAGCAGTATTATTATGGCCGGGAACTGTACTATCACAAACGGTATCAGGAGGCTGTGTCTGTATTGGAACAGTTTCTGCTGTCGGCAGATGGGTGGGTTGAGAATAAGATAGAGGCGTGTTCTGTGTGTGCCAGCTGTTACTATCGACTGGGGCAGGACTGGTCCGCTCTGAACATTCTTCTGCGCAGCATGAGTTTTGATCTGCCAAGGGCTGAACTGTGTTGTGAAATCGGAAAGCACTTCCTGGAGCGCGGAAACTGTCAAAATGCTGTCTACTGGTATGAAACGGCCCTGAGCAGGCCGAAAAATGAATGCTGCGGCGGATTTATTCTGCCGGACTGCTATGATTATGTTCCTTTCTTGCAGCTGTGTGTATGCTATGACAGGCTGGGAGATCGGAAGAAAGCAATAGAGTATAATGAAAAAGCTGGAGTCTGCAAGCCTTATTCCCAGGCATATCTTTATAACAAGCGATATTTTGACAGTCTGTAAATACTGCGGAGCATGGTGAAGATACGCTTTTTATTGGTGCAGGGAGTCTCCAGCTGATGTGATTGCAGCATCTTTCGACAAAAAGGCACAGTTTTCTCGCCCTCGCATAAGTTGTTTGTATAAAGGGTTATCTGAAATACCTTTTACAAAATTTATGGAGGGTGAGTTTTTATGAATCAGAACAATTATTGTAATTGTTGTCAAAATCAGTGCCACCCCTGCTGTGAGCGCGGGCCTGCGGGGCCTAAGGGGGATCAGGGGCCCATGGGCCCTCAGGGGATGAAAGGGGATACAGGTTGTCCCGGTCCTAAAGGTGACAGAGGGGAACAGGGGCCTATGGGTCCTCAGGGGATCCCTGGCGCCCCCGGCGCAAGAGGTCCCAGAGGAAACACTGGTCCGGTGGGTCCTACCGGAAATACCGGTCCCAGGGGCTGCGCGGGTCCCAGGGGTTACGCAGGCCCTCAGGGGCTTCAGGGTATCCAGGGCGTTCGGGGAGATATTGGCCCGAAAGGAGATCCGGGCTGTGAAGGCCCGAAAGGGGATATTGGTCCTCAGGGTCCTGTTGGTCCGGTGGGTCCTGTCGGCCCCGTGGGTCCTCAGGGAGATATCGGTCCCCAAGGCCCCAGAGGGATTCCTGGCCCTACCGGTCCCACAGGCCCCACCGGTTCCATGGGCCCTCAGGGTGTGACGGGTCCCCAGGGTATTCAGGGTGTTACAGGGCCTATCGGCGCTCAGGGACCCAAAGGCTGTCCTGGGGATACAGGACCCACAGGAGCTACGGGAGCCACAGGAGCAACTGGTCCTACCGGTCCTACAGGCCCTACGGGAGCCGCAGGCACCGGGGCAATTATTCCGTTTGCATCAGGGCTTCCGATCTCACTGACCACAATTGTCGGAGGGCTTGCGGGGATTCCTGCCTTTGTTGGTTTTGGAAGCAGCGCACCGGGGCTTACAGTGCTGGGATCCACAATCAATATCACAAACGCCAGTGGAACGCTTTCTAACTTTGCTTTCCAGGTACCGCGTGCGGGCATTATAACTTCTTTCAGCGCATTTTTCAGCACAACAGCGGCGCTCTCCTTGATAGGTTCCACTGTTACGGTAAATGCGCAGATTTACCAGTCGGCAACGCCGGACAATATATTTTCACCCATTGCCGGAACGCTGATCAGCCTGGCGCCGTCACTTACCGGAGTTATCGCCATCGGAACACTGTTAAACGGTGTGCTCACCGGACTCAATATTCCGGTGGCAGCTCAAACACGGCTGATGCTGGTATTTTCGGCAACGGCAAGCGGACTGACCTTGGTAAATACAGTTGCCGGATATGCAAGTGCCGGGCTGAGCATCAACTAATCCCCTTTTACAGTCTGTTTTCCGCTGCAGTGTATATTCTTCTTTTTTTTAAAATTATTGCATGGTAGAACTTTCACAATTGTGGTAAGATATTAATAACGTGTGCGGAGAAAGAAAAGTCTGTTATTTTATGCACGCAGGCAAAAGGATACCTGAAAGGAAATACAAGGAGGACAGGAAATTGAGAGAACTGATGGATTTTGTAAAGGAACTGAGCTTTGTCCGTGTGGGTGGAAGCGCGGAGGAGAAGAGAGCGGCGGAGCTGATCATGGGAGAGGTCAACCGGGCTGCTGAGGAAGCGGGACGGGAAGATATCCGGGGCGAATACATGACATTCCAGATTCCTGGCGCAAAAGTGGAGAAATGTTCCATACAGGCGGCAGGACGGGAGATCCCCTGTGTGCCTTTTCTGCGCTCGGGCAGTATTGACAGGGAGTGCGGCCTTGTGTACATGGATGAAGCTTCCGAAATTGATTTTGCCGGAGTCGGCAGCCTGGAAGGCAAGGTGGTGCTGTTGAACAAACTTGCCGAAGAGGAAGTTTACAAGCGCCTGGTGGAGCATAAGGCATCGGCGTTTCTGGTTATGCAGGGCAAGTATTACATTCCGGAGAAAGAGGCTTCCCTGTATGCCAGGAGACTGCGGGAAAATTTTGCCAGAAACGGAGTGATTCCCGGGTTCGTGATTACAGCGGCGGATGCCCTCTGGCTGGTTCAGGAAGAGGTGGAGAAAATTCAGCTTACGCTGAAACAGGAGGACACGGATCCAGAGAGCCAGAACATATCGGCTGTGATTGAAGGAACAGATCTGAAGGAGGAAAGCATCATCCTTACGGCCCACTATGACTCTGTACCTGTGGGAACCGGCTCCTGGGACAACGCCACCGGCGCTGTGGCCCTTCTGGCGATTTTCAGGCATTTTGTCAAAAATCCCACCAGAAGGACGCTGCGGTTTCTCTGGTGCGGCAGCGAGGAACTGGGGCTTCTGGGTTCAAAAGCATATGTGGAGCAGCAGGAAGAGCTGCTTGATAAGATCGGATTCTGCTTCAATTTTGACATGTGCGGCACAGCGCTGGGGGTGAACAAAATCTTTGCCACAGGGGTGAACGAACTGCGGACCTTTGTGGAACAGTACTGTAAGATCACAGGCTATTCCGCCGAAGTAGGGGCGGGGATTCATTCCAGCGATTCCGCTCCTTTCTGTGACAAGAACATCCCGGCGCTGGGGCTGAGCAGAGAGACAACCACCGCGGAGATACATACCATATACGATTTACTACCCACTCTCAGCGAGAAGGCGATGAGTAAAAACGTAGCTTTTGCGGTTCGGATCATCAAAGATGTGGCAAATGCAGCGGTGCTTCCTGTCAAGAAGGAAATGCCGGAGGAGCGCAGGAAAGAACTGGATAAGTTTTTCCACCGGGACAAAGATAAAGACGCAGATAAGGATAAAGACAAAGCGAAAGAAGAAAAATAATAGGAAGGTCAGGCCGCTCGTATGCTGATTGCCGAAGCCCCCGGAGGACAGGAAGACTAACAGGGGCTTCCCTTTGTGGGAAGTACAGGGGAGATATTGGACAGTCTTCTGGGGGGCTGCGGGCAAGGAGATTTCTGAATGAAAAAAATCTTAAAAAATGCTTTAATTATCACGTTGCTTCTGATGTTGGGTCTTTCCACCGCTGCGCTGGCATACCTGCATTTTTTTACACAGGAGGTCATGGACGTGTCAGGGGAGTGGGCGGGGGAGCTGGACATGACAGAACAGGCTGCGGTGACGGCTCTTGCGTGGCTGCAGGACATAGAAGCCGTTCCCGTTTCTCTGGAAGATATGGGGGCTTATATGCAGAATCTCACGGTTCAGGTGAGACTGAATATGAAACAGACCGCCCAGGGTGAGGGAACTTTCCAGTGCAGTGTCCTGCCAGAGAGTTACGAGATCTGCAGTGAGGCTGCCTATGAGGCCTTTGCCGGGGCGTTTCATATGTTTCTGGCCGAGAGGCTTCGCATGGCGGGCTATGAGGGCAGCACCGACAGGGAAGCTCTTGAAGTTCTGGTAACGGAGTCTTTTGGAATGTCTACAGTCTCCTATCTCAGATCCTGTGTTCCCGATCTGCTGCCTGCCCTGGAGGAACTGCAGGCCCAGTATGACGGCAACGGTACTTATGGCGTTCAGGAGGACATTCTGTCCAGGCAGTTTGACAACGATACACCTGTGGCTGCCAGAACGGAACGCTGTATCCGCAGCGGCGTTACCCTGATTCTGTCTGAAGAGGTCAACCCTGCCGTATCGGCGTCCTTTTATGAGTATTATCCTATAGTATATACACTAAAACAACCTCAAAACCAATAGCTCCAATTTAAGCGTGAAGGAAAATACAATGAAAAAAATCCTGCAGAAATTTTGTTCCCTTGTACTGGCCGCTGTGCTGACATGTTCCATGGTGCCTGCCAGTGCGGAGGCCAGCTTTGAGATCCCCGGAATCTGTCAGGTACAGGCAGATTCCGGCACTTCGTACACGGTAAAAACTCTGGATTACTATTACGAAAATAACACCTACCTTTCCCTGCGGGATATGGCCATGGTGCTGAAGGATACGGACAAAGCCTTTTCCCTGGAGGTCACAAGAAATGCCGTGGCTCTGAACAAGGGGCAGACCTACAGGCCGGTGGGCGGGGAAAACACACCTTGGGAGGAGAGTGAGAATCCTGGCATTTCCCTGCAGCGGAATGAGTTCAATGTAAACGGGGAGAGAGTGCTGTATTATACACTGATTATGAGACTGCCTTCAGGATATTATGACTGTTTTATGATGGCCGCAGACCTGGCTATGATCCTGGATGTGGACATTGCGGTTCCTGCCGAAGGCTCCCTGGAAATTCACACTCAGGAACCTTTTAGTGTATCCCCTGTCGCCCTGGAGGAAGACGGTTATTTTTACGGAGTCAACAGTGTCCTTATAGGGGACGCCACCACGGGGGAAGTCTATTACCAGTACCAGTCAGATACGGCATATCCCATAGCCAGCGTTTCCAAGCTGATGGCCTGTCTGCTGACCATGGATGCCCTTGCGTCAGGACAGATTTCCCTTCAGGATCAGGTAACAGTCTCTGAGGCAGCACAGCTTCTGGCATCCTCCGATGACGGAGTGGTTCCCCTGGAAGCGGGACAGCAAATTACGGTGAAAGATCTGCTGGTGGGGGCTCTTCTGCCCTCCAGCAACGAGTGTGTGCTGTGTCTGGCGGAGACCATCGCCGGTTCGGAGGAAGCCTTTGTCCGGATGATGAATGAGAAAGTTGCGGAACTTGGAATGACCCGGGCGGTCTTTTTTAACAGTCATGGTCTGCCGGTCTTCACGGAAGAGGCGGTTCCCTCCAAGCGTCAGAACCGTATGAGTACGCAAGATTTGTTCCGGATGGTATCTCATCTTTTGAAAGTATATCCCCAGATTACGGACATCACTTCCATGAGAAATGCCACTCTGGAATCCCTGGGGGTGGCGGTGCGCAATACCAACCCGTTGCTGTACAATCTGCCCGGCGCCACCGGCCTGAAGACCGGAACCACCAACAAAGCCGGCGCCTGCCTGGTCACATCTGTGACTGTGGATGACGGAGTCATGGAGCATGATTTGGTGGTAATCGTACTGGGCACGGAGAATTCCACAGAGAGAGGGCGCGTCTCGGCCCTGCTGGCAAGATATGCCCTGCAGGCCTTTTATATGGACAGGCCGGAAGGCGGGGAGTCCGGGCAGATTTCCGGAAGCCTGCCCGTCCATGCCGAGGCGGCAGTGGAGTGCATTATCCGGACAGCCAGGAAACATTGACGATGGAGGAGAGTGGCTGGGGTGTTAAAGGGATTACAGCTATTTCTGCTCTGAAGTTTCTTCTGGTGTGCACAGCAGGAAGATTTGAAAATTGGTTAGGAAGCCTCTGACCAATTCTCAAATTTCCTGCCAAAAAACAGGCAGATTTTTATAAATTAAATATAGTGCAAAAACCGCTTGTCTAAATTTCTTTTTGCTTTTCTGCTGAGAGACAGTTAAATATATCTTCATAGTCCATATCTGCCATGGGAGTATCAAATGACAGATTAAGAAGCTGTATTTCCACCCATTCTCTCCAAAGATCAATAAACAGACTCTGGCTGTCTAAAAAAGTGGTAGCAGAATCAAATCCAAATGGGGGATCAAAATACTGCAGTTACTTTCTTCTTCTGTTATGTAAATGGTGGTGTTTTCCATTTTTTCTCCCTATACAAAAATAACGGAGAGGCTGGCTGCTTTGAGTGATTTGCTTTTTTCTTATATCTACCTTTCAGGTACATTATAAAAGGCCAGCTTTTTTCATTTCTATGCGGAAGGCGGAGACGGAGAGATCGACTCGTTTTGCGGCTTCCTCTATTTGGAGCAGCCCGTCTACTACCAGGGAAGTCAAAGTGGCCAGAGTACCCTGCTTTATGCCCTGCTGTAATCCTTGTTTTCTGCCTTGTTTTCTACCTTTTCTTTCTGCATGTTTTTTAATGTCTCTTAAAGCTTTGCACATATTTGTTTCCTCCTCTCCGGTGTCCGGGTTAAGTATGTATGTGAGGCTGCCTGTAATGTCTTTAATGCTTGTGAAGGTTTCAATGACATCCAGTGCGCTTTTGGGAATCTTGCTGAAGAATTCTTTGTTCCTGTAAATGTAGTCTTCATATCTTTTTCTGGAACCAGTGCATTTCATGATCCCGAGCACGTATTTAAGGTCGGAGTCCATTTTTCTCAAATCCTCATCTGCAATTAAACGCATCTGGACCAAGTGAACTCTGTAATCTCCCGCTAGCAGCTGCATCTTTTTGGGCAGTGTTCCCATGTGCGCCATCATGTGTGTCAGTGACAAAGGCTCTTTCCAGGGCTTTTTTCCCCAATAGAGTGTGAGGGTCAGCACAGGGGGTATCTGATCGCTTTTTCTGTAGCGGTATTGGAAATCATCTTCTGTACTGTAATGGACTTCGTTTGCGGAATTTTTCTGCTGGTTCTTTTGGATTTCATTTCCGTAGGACAGACAGTCCATTTCCATGAGCCGCCAGGGGAAGGTGAGGCCGATATTTTCCTGATGTTCCAGTCCCAACAGGAAGCGATTGCCCCAGGCCTGGGCAATTCCCAAAAAGTCCCTCTGTCGGGCGGAGAGTTTCCCGTTGGTGTTGCGGATAGTGTAGAATCCCCGGATTTCCCGGCATTCCCAGTCTGGGGGTAATTTGTCCCCTAGTATAACCCCCACCAATTAACCACATGTTTCACTTGTCTAAATTTCCATCTGCATCGTTGTCGTCAGTCATCGTAGCCCGCTACGACTCCTTCCTCCGCCTTGCAGACTGAAAATTTATCCTTCGCGAAACATAGTGGTAATTGTTGTGGATTATACTAGATAATATTCCAACACAGACCTGATTCTGTCAGGCCTGTTCATGTAAACAGTCAGTGCGTTGTTCTTTTCTCCCATTTTATATTTTCTGCAATGCGCATTCCTTTCCGCAGGGAGAGAAGAGGGTATTGAAAACAGTAGGGCTGTGGTGCGTGAAGAAATGGTTCAAAGGATGTCTGTAATTTTAAAATTTCTGAAATACAGCACGGGGCATGCTGTTTTAAGATAATAGGTTCTTTGCTTTGTCAGACATCCGGATTTTGTCACAGCATTTCACAGTATCAAACTGCTTCTCTGCACATTCCCTGCATAATAATATATGTGATGTTAAGCAGGGATTCCTGAAAAGTAGAATGTAAGACTTTAAGCCAGCAGACAAATGTCTGGGGATAGAGTGTCCTGCTTATTGAGTTTAAGACTAATTTTATCATAGCATACTTGACAGAAATTTGCAAGAGAAAAAAATTCTGTGTTCATTTCTTGTCTCTTCCCAATTTGTTCTTTTCGCTGTATAATTAATGCCATGCACAAAGACCACTTTCTTTTGCACTTTTCAGGGTACAAGCTTATTGTACTGCGGAAGCGCCTGGTGCATTGTTTTACTCCCTTTGCGGAATTGTGTACCTATTGAAAATGAGGAAATAAATATGTATTGTGAGTGGCTGGCATATATTATATACTCCATTATAAAAGCGGGATTTTTTTAAAAGAGAGATAAAATTGCCAATGTCAAAAAAGAAATGCGGCTATGGGAAGAAAGAGAAGCGCAGATGCAGAATATTGTTAAAAATCGAGATTGGAAAATTTGTGCCGCGCTTATGCAGAGGTACATCCAGATACGGTTCAAGTTTGATGGCTGCCTGTGTCCTTGTGGTTGGAGGCAGCGGGCTGGGGCTTTGCAGCCGGGATGGAGACAGTGTAACTAACTGTAATAAGTTACATAGAAGGAGGATTATTTATGAGTGTGATTAAAATCGAGAACCTTGTCCGCGACTATGGAGGCGGGAAAGGTGTCTTTGATGTGTCTTTTCATGTGGATCAAGGGGAGGCTTTCGGGTTTTTGGGTCCCAATGGAGCAGGAAAGACCACAACTATACGACATTTGATGGGATTTCTCAAGCCGAAATCTGGAAAATGTACCATTGACGGCCTGGATTGCTGGAAGGAAAGGGAGAAAGTGCAGGCAAGGCTTGGGTATATTCCCGGTGAGATCAGCTTTTTTGATGATATGTCGGGAAGGGAATTTTTAAAATTTATCGCAGAATACCGTAAAATCGGTTCAGAGAGCCGTAAGGACGAGCTGCTGGAGCGTTTTGAATTAGACCCCGGAAGCAGGATAAAAAAGATGAGCAAAGGGATGAAGCAAAAGCTTGGAATTGTTGCTGCTTTTATGCATGACCCTGATATCATTATTCTTGACGAGCCCACCAGCGGACTTGATCCGCTGATGCAGAGCAGGTTTGTCAGTCTGGTTGCGGAGGAAAAGGAAAAAGGCAAAACGGTTTTAATGTCCAGCCATATGTTTGAGGAAGTGGAACGGACCTGCGACCGGATCGGCATTATTCGCAAGGGCAGGATGATAGCGGTTGACTCTGCCGCAGCACTGCGTGAACGACATACCCGCAGTTACAGAGTTACGCTGGAAAATTCGGAAGCTGCCGAGGCCTTTGCCGCAGATTTTGGCGGCATATGCAGTGGGAGAGAAGTGACGGTAACTACAAAGCAGAGCCTGGAGGAAATTTTTATGAATTATTATGGAGGTGAGGCGAATGATTAATCTGGCGCTATATAAACGTGAAATGAAAGGAAGTGTAAAGCTGTTACTTATTTTTGGCGCAATTCTTACCATGTATGTCTCTGTTATCATCACCATGTATGACCCTCAAATGATGAAAACATTGGACAGCTTTGCAGAAGTTATGCCAGAATTGATGGCGTCCGTGGGCATGAAAACAAATGCTGCGGATCTTTTGGGGTTTATGGTGTCTTATCTCTATGGATTTATACTGCTGATTTTTCCCATGCTGTTCTGCATACTGCGCGGAAATGCCCTGATTGCAAAGTATGTGGATAGAGGCTCTATGGCGTTGCTGGCGGCGGCGCCTGTGAAACGGCGTACCATTGCCTTTACACAGATGGGGGTGCTTGTAAGTGGAATTCTGCTGTTGGTTTTTTACTGCACGGTGCTGGAGGTAATCTGTGCAGGAAGCGCTTTTCCGGGACAGCTGGATATGACAGAGCTTTTTGCACTGAACGGTGGACTGCTTTGCCTGCATCTGTTTATCGGAGGCATATGTTTTCTTTCTTCCTGCGTCTTTTCCGATACAAAGTACAGTGTTGCGTTGGGAGCAGGCATTCCGGCCTTTATGTATGTGCTGCAGATGCTTGCAAATGTAGGCGCAGATGCGGAAAAAGCGAAGTATTTCACGTTTTTTACCTTGTTTCACCCGGAGGGGTTTGCTGCAGGTGAAAGCAGTGCAGTAGTGGGCGCCATTATACTTTTGGCGGGCGGTGTTGTAATGTATGTACTGGGAATTCTATTGTTTGAGAGAAAAGATCTATACATCTGAACAAAAGTGTTTCTTTTTATCTGTTTTATGATACGATTGCTGTAAGATGTATTTAGTGGAAGATTGGGCAATTGTTTTTCCTGATCCTGGGAAGATAATACTGCCATCCTGCAGCCCGTCCGATCGTTTTTTGTGGCGGCGCTGTACCATACAGGAGAGTACAATTATCGGCCGATATAATTGTCCTGTGCGTTATACTGAAAAAATATGCCCTCCATCAAAGCTTCTTTTCGACGGGCAGGAAACTGTTCCAGGAACCGGGCCCGTGAGGACGAAATAATTATCAGTGATGGGGAAAATATAAGGGGACTTCCTTAGGATCAGTTGGAGGGGATGGCGGGGGTCCTGGGCTTACGAAAGCGGCCTGCGAAGAGGGTAGAGCTGTTTTTGCACACAGAGTATGGAGGGGAAGAACAATGGGAATTTATTTAAATCCGGAGAACGACGGCTTTTGGGAGTCGATTCGTTCCGAAATATATGTTGATAAAACTGGCTTGATCGCAGTTACGAACAAGTATATCAACACAGAACAAAAGTATATCTGTGTCAGCAGGCCCAGGAGGTTTGGAAAGTCTATGGCATTGAAAATGCTTGCGGCTTATTACAGCTGTGGCTGTGATTCCAGAGAGCTGTTTGCAGGTCGCAAAATAGAAAAACAAGGGACATTTCAGGAACATTTGAACCAATATGATGTCATATTTCTGAATATGCAGCAGTTTTTGATTGAGGCAAAAAAAGGGGAAGTAACGGAGTATCTGGAGCAGGAGGTTCTGGAAGAGGTTCTGGAGAAGTACGGAGACGCCGTCAACAGGCATGATGTTGGCCTTGCGGCAGCGCTGCGGAAAATCTATGCAAAAACAAAGAAGAAGTTTATCTTTCTGATTGATGAGTGGGACTGTGTGATGCGGGAAAGGCAGACCAGTGAGGGACTGCAGAGGCAATATCTGGATTTTCTGAGGAATCTCTTAAAGGATCAGGTCTATGTAGCTCTGGCTTACATGACGGGGATTCTGCCTGTGAAAAAGTATGGGCAGCACTCAGCGCTGAATATGTTTCGGGAATATTCCATGACAAATCAGAAAATATTTGAGGAGTTCACCGGTTTTACAGAAGACGAGGTAAAAGAGCTTTGCGGACGCTATCAGATGGACTATACGGAAGCGGGCAGTTGGTATGACGGATATACTTTTAAAAAGTATAAGCATGTATATAATCCCAAATCAGTGGTGGAGGCAATGAGCAGCCAGGAGTTTTCAAATTACTGGACATCTACGGAGACTTACGAGGCGCTGAAGCTCTATATGGACATGGATTTTGACGGGCTGCGTGGCGATATTGTGCGGATGATGGGGGGCGGCCGGGTCAGGGTCAATACCCGAAGTTTTCAGAATGACATGCGGAATTTAAAGACGAAGGATGATGTGCTTACGCTCTTGATTCATCTGGGATACCTGGCCTATGCCCCGGAGACGGAGAAGACTTTTATCCCCAACAAAGAGATAGCGGGGGAATTTGAAAATGCCATGAGCGTCAGCGGCTGGCCGGAGGTTATGAGGGTTTTAAAGGAATCGGAAAAACTTTTGGAAGATACATTAAAAGGTGATGAAGAGAGTGTAGCCAGAGGACTTGACAGGGCTCACACGGAGGTGGCGTCCATACTGACTTACAATGATGAGAATTCTCTAAGCTGTGCGGTGGGGCTGGCCTATTACAGTGCGCGCAGGGATTACAGGCTGATACGGGAGCTTCCTGCGGGAAAAGGCTTTGCGGACATTGTGTTTTTGCCCCTGCCTCATACAAAGAAGCCGGCCCTGGTGGTGGAATTGAAGTATGACAGAACGGCGGATACTGCCCTGGAGCAGATGAAGGAGAGGAACTATGCCCAGGCATTGGAAGGCTATGGGGGTGAGGTGCTGCTG
This sequence comes from uncultured Acetatifactor sp., assembly GCA_910587755.1. Classification (GTDB taxonomy): domain Bacteria; phylum Bacillota; class Clostridia; order Lachnospirales; family Lachnospiraceae; genus Acetatifactor. The sequence continues at coordinate 21,586 of CAJUNZ010000037.1, forward strand.
GTGGGAATTAACTATGAGAAAGACCACAAAAATAAACCTCACAGTTGCGTGATAGAGAGAGTGGTTAAGAGCTGATCTTTAAAGGTCAAAGGGAGCCATACTGGGGAATGACTGGGAGAAGTGTGAGGGGACTTTCCCAGATTTGCCATTTGGGCAGGGAAGCATACCGCTTGGGCGGGAGATATTGCTTTCGTGGGGGCTTCTGGTACAATGGGTGCAGGTCACAGGAAACACAGTTTCTTGGGAATGGACCAAAGATAATGGATACAATGTGTTCGGCGCTGCCTGTCTGTGGGAAATCAATGGAAAGTGCTGTCAGCTTGTATCTGCTGTCTGGAGGGACTTCCCTATGCCAGAAGGAGAAAAGTATGGTTATATTGCCGATACCCAAAAAGATGGAAGAAAGAAACGGGCAGCAGCTGCTGGAGAAGGAAAACATGATTGTGATGGATGCATCCTGTCCCCAGGGAGCGGATGTCTATGCCAGGCTGCTGCAGGAGGAGATCAGGACTTGGGCGGGAATGTCCCTGGGAAGGGGGCGGGGGACTTTCCGCAGGGGGGATATTCTGCTGAAGGTGAATGAAGCTCTGGGTGGGCAGCGCTACACCCTGGAGACCGGAGAAGAGGGTGCTGTTCTGTGCGGGGGCAGTCTGGAGGCCCTGGGGTACGCTGTCCAGACTTTGCGCCAGGTGGTACGCCAGAGCGGAGGACTGCTGCCTGGGATTTCCGTGGACGATGAGCCGGATATTCAAAACAGAGGCTTTTTCTTTGACATTACCAGAGGACGGATTCTGTCACTTGAGAGTCTGAAATGGCTGGCAGACATTATGGCATTCTATAAGATGAATCAGCTGCAGCTGTATGTGGAACATACCTATCTGTTTCGAGATCTGACGGAAGTCTGGCGGGATGACACTCCTCTGACTGCGGAAGAGATCCTGGAACTGGACCAGTACTGTCATGACAGGGGGATAGAGCTGGTGCCCTCTCTGGCCACGTTCGGCCACCTGTGCAAGCTCCTGAGCACCAAAACTTTTGAGCCCATGTGTGAGCTGCCCGAGAGCACCAAAGGCACTTTTTCCTTCCGGGACCGTATGGACCATCACACGGTGAATGTGTCCAATCCGGATTCCCTTCCCATGATCAAGGGGCTTATAGGGGAATACATGCAGCTGTTCCGATCCAATAAGTTCAATATCTGTGCGGATGAGACTTTTGACTTGGGAAAGGGCTGCAGCAGTGCCCTGGCTGCGGAAAAGGGAACCGGCAGTCTGTACATGGATTACATTTTGGAGCTCTTCGATTTCCTGATAGAACATGGACGGGTGCCCATGTTCTGGGGGGACATTATCGCTCAGTATCCGGAGAAATACGCCCAGATCCCGGAGCAGGTGGTTTGCCTGACCTGGGGCTACAGCGCCACTCAGTCGGACAGGGAGGCCCGGATACTCCACGGTGCAGGAGCGGTACAGTTTCTCTGCCCCGGGGCCTGCGGGTGGAATACCTGGGTAAACGCCCTGGAGAGCAGCTACGAAAATATCCGCAGGATGTGCGGCTATGGAAGACAGTACGGCGCAGTGGGTATACTGAACACGGAATGGGGGGATTTCGGCCACATCAATCAGCCTGTGTTCAGCATTCCAGGCATGATATACGGGGCCGTGTGTTCCTGGGGAGAGAAATATCCGGACTATCATGAGCTGAATCGTCAAATCTCTGTCCTGGAATTCGGGGATACATCCGGCAGGCTGCTTGACTTTTTAGGCCGTGTGAATGGTCGGACTGTGTTTTCCTGGAATCATGTAGTCAGAATAAAAGAGGGCGTGGAGAAAAATCTGGATCAGGAGAAGCTGCGGGAGATTTTTTGGGAGGAGGACATGACGAAAGTTCCTGGCCTGAGGCAGTCCATCCAGGATATGAAGCGAGAACTGTGTGTTATCAGCCGCAGCATGGACAGCAGGTACAGATGGGTGGCAGAGTGCGTGCAGATGTCCCTGGCAGCCGTGGGGGTATGGAATGAAGTGGGGCTGCGCCTGCACTGTCTGCAGAAGGGAGAGCGGCCGGAGGATGGCATGAGCCTGGCGTCGGATCTGGAGAGGTGTCTGTGCTTCTTTCAGGAACTCTGGCGCAGCACAGGAAAGGAGGCAGATCTGGGACGGGTCTCGGATGTGTTCTGCTGGTATGCGGATGTGCTGAGGAAAATGTAAAATACAGTGGGGGACAGCGCAGCTGTCCCTCTTTTCGGCAGGAATATATGCGGAGTTTTGATAAAGCTCCCAGGGGGCTGTCCTAAAGGAAATGTTGTAATTTGCCATGTACCTTTAAATTCTCCCGAAGTCAGATATTTTGAGAAAGAGCAGTTGCAGTAAATTCAAGGGGGTGGTAAAATAATACATAAGATAAATAAAACCAGACAAGGGAGGGACAAGACAATGAATACAATCTTTAAAAGGCTGGCCGCTGTGCTTTTATGTATTATGTTGCTGACAGGATGTGAATTCAATCGTACAGTGAGTCTGACTTATAATGTCACCACAGGGGATTCAATCAAGGTGACGCTGGATTCATCGGAAGGACATGGCCTTAAAAATTCAGGAGATGGATTTGAGGTGAATAATGGAGAGAAGATCATCCTGCAGGGATTCTTTGTGGACCAGTCAATGTATGAGGGGTATGTTGAGGCTGTTTCTTCGCAGCAGGAAGCGGTTATCCGCCAGGAGACGGACAGGGAAGAAATGCATGTGATTTCCTATACCTATGAGGGGCAGGCTGGAACAGAACAGAACTATATTGTCTGGATAGAAGGCAGCAGCACAGGGGTGGTTATCGGCAGCCTGGCGGAGGTTTCAGAGGCAGATGAGGCTTTTGGGAGGCTTGTATTTTCCAAGGAATAGGAGAATACCAAAGAGAAAGGGTTCAGGAGGAGTATCACCTGCAGAGGACAGTTTGAAGAGAAAGGAAGAGCCCAGGGAGCCTATGTTCCCTGGGTTCTTTTGAATGATTTTTTCTGAAAATATTCTGTTCTCCTGCCGGAGGGGCTGTCAGCCCTTCAGCCGGAATTTTGCCACCAGGTTCTTGAGCATTTCGGCCTGGCCGGAGAGCTCTTCACTGGCTGCCGCGCTGGTCTCAGAAGTGGCGGCGTTGGACTGGATAACCACGGAGATCTGCTCTATACCCTGAGTGATCTCTGACACATCGGCGGCCTGTTTGGTGGTATGTTCTGCGATATCCCCAATCAATGTGTTCATCTCATCTGCCTGGGCGACAACGGCCATCATGGACTCTGCCGTATCCTGGGCTGCACGGACACCTTCTGCCATGGAATCCACGGTCTGGCCCAGCAGTTCCGTGGTCTCCTGGGCTGCTTCGGAAGATTTTCCAGCCAGTGTGCGGACTTCATCTGCCACCACGGCAAATCCCTTGCCGGCTTCTCCTACCCGGGCAGCTTCCACAGCGGCGTTCAGAGCCAGGATGTTGGTCTGGAAGGCAATGTCTTCAATGGTTTTTACGATCTTGTGGATCTCTGTGGACTTCTCGCTGATCTTTTCAATCACCACCGTCATATTCTTCATCTTGTCATTGCTGTTCAGAAGTTCATTTTTTACATTCTGGGAGATGTTGCTGGCATCCTGGGCATTTTGTGCGGTAACGCGGGCCAGGCCGGACACGGAGTTGATATGTTGCGCCAGTGTTTCCACAGAAGATGCCTGCTCCGTGGAACCCTGGGAAAGAGACATGGCTCCATCGGAAACCTGTTCTGCACCAAGGGCCACTTCCCTGGAGGCGTCGCGAATCTGCCTCATAGCATGGTTGAGGGAGTAGGAAATCTCGTCCAGAGAGTTTTTGATTTTCTCAAATTCACCAGTATAGTCGTTTTCCAGCGTGAAAGTCAGATTTCCTCCCGCAATCTCGTGGAGTTTTTCTGCGATCTCATTGATATATTTTATGTATTCGCGCAGCCGAACTGTAACCCGGTTAAAATTGTTAGCCAATATACCCAGTTCATCTCTGGAGCGGTATTGAATGGACTGGTTCAGGTCGC
>CAJUNZ010000038.1 GCA_910587755.1 uncultured Acetatifactor sp.
ATGCGGTCACACTGCTGCCAGAAAAGGGAGCTTTCGAAGACGACCATCCTGGCAGGCCAACATGCTTAACTGAAAAAACAACTCCAGGGCACAGTTCCACAGCAGAAACGGACACACAGGCAGCGGAAAGATTCCAGGCAGAGACCGGCTGGGCCCTGGAAATCAACGGCAAAAACCTGGCCGGCCGTTCCCTGTGCGGAGCTCCGCAGACAGGCCCGGAGCAGATGAGCAGAGAAACTGATCACTTCATCCCTGCCTCCTCCAAAACCCAGAGCACAGAGCAAAACCTGGCTTTTTCCTGCATTGACCAGACCTTTGCGGACCTTCCCCACAGTCCGGACAAAAAAAGCCTGAAGCAGGATTCCCAGGGCAGGTACCTGGAAGTCAGCTTTACCTCCCCCATGCTGGGAAGAAGATACCATGAACAGCTCCAGATTCTCTCCAACCAGACAGGCTGGCGTATCCGCATTGCAGACAAGGTAAACCAGAATGAACTGTTCAAAGCCGCCCAACTGCTGTGTATAAAATACGGCCTGACCACCGTAAAAAATCCCTCCTACCTTCCGGCGCAGAAAGCCCTGCAGCTGAAACTTCAGGCGGCGGCTGCCCCGGAAATTCAGGAAAAATTTATGACAGAATTCCAGGAAAAAACCGGCTGCTCCTGTACCTTCACCGGATGCTGACTGGCCAAAGTATCGTATTTTCCGTCTGGCTGACTGGCCAAAAAAGGCACTGTACTTCCCTTTTCAGAATGGAATATTACTTCCGTCCTGAAAAAAGAAGTCCAGTGCCATATTTCGGCTTTCAAATATGTTTCAGATAAATTGTCACCATTCAAATCCGAACATATTTCTGAAGCTGGGGATATTCATTGACATGTTCACGCACATAGCATCTTTTAAATGCCGCAAATGCAGAATCTCTACTGAGCAGGCTCTTAATCATCTGCATAATTACTTTAGACTCAGGATTCCTATGTAATTTTTCAAGCTGCTTATATAAAATGTTCATTTCTTTCTGCAGTAATTTTAATCTTTGATCACTTCTATAAGTCCTCATTCCTGTATTCTTTAATGAAAATACTTCTGTTATCAACAGTGCCGTTCTCTCTTGAATTTCATGGCCCAAGTTCAGTATTGTAATCATTACATCATCGTTCACTAGCGAGAATGACAAGACCTTTTCAGGATCATCTTTGCAGCAATCAAGAATCCCGTCATCATACTTACCACTATTTTTCACTCCATTACAATGACTACATGACCAGAAAAGATTTTCCCAGTCAAATTTTCTCTCTGGATATTTTCCATTTTTATGCGGTAATAAATGTTCCACATTTGGATCCTGCAGTTCTTTCATTTCACAAATATAACACTTATTGTGGAAATCCTTTTTCAGTCTTTCTATCACATCAGGCTTATCATGCTTTCCGTTTACTTTTTTGCTTCTTCCGCCAAAGAATCCGGGGCAGGAAACGAGCGTTCTATTTTAACCATCTATATCCTCCCGGTTCATAAATTCCACCTTCATCTTCTGGTATTCTGTTGTTATACCAATTGCAAGATAGTCCGGCACTTCATCAAGATAAAACTCCAACTCGGCAATTTCACCCAGCTCATCATCCAACAAATTTTCTTTGTATACAAGCTCCTTATACCTCTCAAACTTTTCTCTCAAAACTTCTGACAACTTATCTACTTTAAAATATCCCTCCACAATGCCATCATATGGTATATTACCTAATCCATGTTCAACCAATGTTTGTTTTTCCAAATCATAAATCACAGCATTGCTTATGCTGTTCAATATAAACGGAGAGTGAGATGTCACAATAAACTGAATATTAGGAAAAATTTTCGTCAAAAACGGCAAAAAGTTTTTCTGTAATTCCAAATGCAAATGTGCCTCAATCTCATCAATCAGAACAATACCAGAAAGCTTAAAATCAAACGAGCGCTGTATCTGACGCTGCATACGCATCATGATATCCAGTACAATATCAAGCACCGCCTGATAACCGCTGGATAGAGTATTGAAACCAAAAGGCTCTTTCCCCTGCTGCAAGATATAAAATTCATAGGTTTCTTCGTCAAATTCCAGTTTTACGGTTTCATCATCAAATATCTGCTTTAAAAGCTGTTCCAATTGAGCAAACCATGCATGAATTTCATCTGCTTTCTCTGCTTTGTTATTGCTTCTTGCCAGTGCCTCTGTCATTTTTAAATCCAATAAATATTTTACAAACTCCATGCGCGGAAATTCGGTCAATTCATAGCTGTCTTTTAACTGCACCTTCTCGATATGCTTAGGCTGTTCTGCCTGAAACACTCTGTCCGCCTTATAATATGCTAAAATATAGTTGTACTTCCACGTCAGTTCCGGAATACTGTCTATTTTATTATTAAGCTTAATATCCAACTCTTTTTGGCAATTTTGAAAAGCATTCTCCCTGCTTCCTCTAACAATCAGATCCAGATATTTTGCCAACGCTTCAACTACGCTTGTCTTTCCGCTTCCATTCTTCCCTGTCAGAATTAAATGCTTTATTTTTCCGTCTGACAGCGGAATAGAAATATTCTTTAAATGCCTGATGTTTTTAATCGTTAAATATGTAACAAAAAATTGTTCCATCTGATCCTCCCGCTTTATTCAGCATTCTCCCCTAACCCGGACATGCCGGAACCAAAAATCTGTCAATTTGAGCGGGAAGGCGTTGTTAAATTTCCAATACAATCTTCGGACATATTGGCTACTCTTCCATACAGATACAGATCCACCCACCTGCCTTCAAGGTCCTGGCACTGGCTCCGCTGGACGCCCTCAAGCCCCATTCCCAGCTTCCTCAGCAGACTCTCCGAGCCGGAAGGGTTAATAGTTTCCGCAAATATCTTATGGACGGCCATCTCCCGAAAGGCATACTCTGCCACAGCCCTGCAGGATTCAGCGGCATACCCTTGTCCACGGTATGCCCTGTGAAAGAACCATCCCATTTCGTACACTTTCATTCCATACTGGCTGAACAGAATATATCCAATTACTTTGCCGCTTTCCCTGAGAGCCGCCGCCACTGCGCGGCCCTGTCCAATACAGAAATCCATCAAGAATTTTTCCGTCTTCTCCAGGTCATAGGGCGGTTCGCTGAATTTCATGGTATCTTCATCCCCCAGAATCTCATACAAATCTCCCCTGTCTCCAGGACGAAAATCGCGTATCAACAGCCGATCTGTCACAATATGCATTCCAAAGATCTCCCTTCCGCCCCCATGTCTCCGCTTACAGCACCACCATTGCCAGAGTCCCTGCCGTAATCAGAGCCAGACCTGCGGCGGCCTTCCGGGAAAGTCTCTCGTGGAACACCACACATGCGAAAGCCGCCGTCACCAGGATACTCAGTTTGTCTATAGGAACCACCACGCTGGCGGGCCCATCCTGAAGAGCCTTGTAATAGCACAGCCAGGAACCGCCGGTGGCAAGACCGGAAAGACAGATAAAGCCCAGTTCCTCTCTGGGTATCTTCTTTACCTCCTGCCCCTTCCCCTGAGCGAAAACCATCACCCATGCCATCAACAGCACCACTGCCGTGCGCACGGCAGTCCCCAGATTGGATTCCACGCCGCTGATCCCAATCTTGCCCAAAATGGATGTCAGGCTGGCGAATACAGCGGAACCTGCGGCAAAAAAGAACCATCCGGCGCCTTTCTTTCCCCGCTCCGCCCCCATGTCCTTCTTTTCAATCATCAGAAAGGTGCCCGCACCGATGAGCACCACCCCGGCTCCCTTCCCCAGGCTTACCTCCTCCTGCAGGAATACAAACGCAAGCAGCATGGTGAGAACCACGCTGGATTTGTCAACCGGAACCACCTTGTTGATGTCCCCAATCTGGAGCGCTTTAAAATAGCACAGCCAGGAGGCCCCTGTGGCTAATCCCGACAGCACCAGAAATGTCCATGTCCTGCCGTCTATACTGCCCAGCTGTCCCTGAGAGCCTGCCACAAATACCATCACCCACGAAAACACCAGCACCACCACCGTCCGCAGGGCAGTGGCCACTGTGGAATCCGTCTTTCTGATACCGCATTTGGCCAGGATGGAAGTCACCCCCGCCAAAAGAGCCGAGCCCAGCGCATATGCCATCCACATAAAAATACCTCCCTCCAGGCGCACCCACTCTCCGGAAACCGGACAGACCATGCCAGAGACACCTCTGGTTCCGATCCGGAAAATCAAAACTCAACAGGCTTGTATTCCTCCATATTCGGAACAAATGTATTGCCGTAAAACGCAAAAAAAATGCTGCTGCACTCCTCTTCCGAACATATTTTGTAATAAAGTCTGGTTCCCTCTCCCTCGATTCCCAACTCTACTTCTACTCCGTCATCATCCATGCAGGCCTGCACATAGCGCACCTTATGCTGCGCCTCCGGCGCCGTCAATACCACAAACTCACCGGGTATCACAAACATTTCCTGCAGGCAGCCCATAATTTCCTCTTTTCCGAAATCTTCCAGGTCAAGTTCCTGGGTCTCCAGTGTAAATCCCTTCTGGCTCCCCACATTCTCAAATACCATTTCATTTCCGTCCTTCTGCGGCAGCATTATGGCTCCTCCTTCTTAAATACAGATAAATCAATCCTGTGTACTTATCCTGTGGTAACTAAGGAACTGTGAAAGAAGGAATCTTAATTCTTGACAGTTCCTGATCTATGAAAATTATAACACCAAATACACGGCCTATCAATCACAGAAATCTTAAGATTCCCCATATTTATGAAAACCATAGTCCACTGCCTGAAGCCTGCCTAAAGCTCATTCCTTTCAGACCGATTGTGCCAGGAATTATATCTCCGCCTGGAGCGTCTGCCCCTGGCCAGAGCACAGCTCCCTGCGCCGGGAAGGGCAATGGCTGCCCCTAAAAGAACACGCCTTCCAACCCAGCCTCCCTGTCCGCGCACCTCTTCCGCCGCCCTCACCTTATTCGGCGCATCCCCCAGATTCTCACCTTTCTCCGAAACCGCTATTTCCTCCCGCCTGCCTGTAAGGGTCAGAGCCGTTTTTCCCGCAAAATGGCCGTCATAATAGTACTCTACATCCACATCCTCTATTCTTTCCCCATAGACCAGTTCAATATTCAACCGGGACGGATCCGAATTGTTTGGCACCACCGCGCTTTCCATCCCTGCCGGCACAAGTCACCAGAGTGTTCCTGGCCGCATTGGTATATCCGTTTTTCCTGCAAAAACTTCAAAGAAAACACCGCCAGCCAATGCGCCGACGGTGCCCCATGTAAAAAGCCTGTTTCTAATAATCTAATAAACCAACCCATTCAATACCCTGCCTGTCAAGGGTATCCATATGCCTCAAGGCGCCCCTGCTTACCAGCAGCGTCCATGGCGTCCGCCGTGGTGGCTGCTCCGGGAATAGCTGGTCCGGCAGCCGCCATGGTGTCCGTAGTAAACCACCTGGGTATTATTGCTGGGCGCAACCACGCTGGGTGCTGCACTGTTGTTGGCGTTGTTATTGGCAGCTGCGTTATTGACAGCATTGTTACTTACAACCGTGTTATTGACAGCGTTATTGTTTACCGCCGTATTGCCGGTGTTCACTGTCGTAGTGATGGTTCCGCCGCAGTGTCCTCTGGTTGACCAATGGTCACATACTCCGTCGCCGTCGCTGTCCACATACCAGCAGCTGTCGCAGTATCCGTCTCCGTTGCCGTCTGTAAACCAGCAGTTACCGCAGTAACCGTCTCCGTTGCCGTCTGTAAATCCACAATTATCGCAGAAACCGTCTCCATTTGCATCCACAAACCTGCAGCTTCCACAGATGCCGTCGCCGTCCACATCACCGAACCCACAGTAATCGCAATAACCGTTCAGATCCAGATCTGTAAAATGGCAGCTGTCACAGAACCCGTTGCCGTCTCCGTCTGTGAAACCGCAGCGGTCGCAAACGCCGTCTCCGTTTGCATCCACAAACCTACAGAGACCACAGATACCGTCGCCGTCCGCGTCACCAAATCCGCAGTGATCGCAGATGCCGTCTCCGTTTGCATCCACAAATCTGCAGCTGTCGCAGATGCCGTCTCCGTTTGCATCAATATAGCCGCAGCTGTCGCAGATGCCATCTCCGTTTGCATCCACATATGCGGCGCACCCTATGCTCTGTGCCGACACAGCAGCAGATGCTGTCATCGTTCCCGCGCTCATGGCAGCTGCAAAAACTGCCACGCCTGCCAGTAATCCAATTCTGAGTTTCATCGCAAAATCCTCCTTTACCTTCTCTCCTCTACTACCCACCCTTGTACGACCCGCACCAATCAGCCATGCGTTTCACTTACACTAAATTTCATTTACTATGCTGTCATTATCCGGCGTTACCGCCGTATCGCCTTGTGCTGCCCGAAACACTGCGCCAACTGATTTGTGCCGTCTCCAGAACGAGCCTGCAAATACATCCCCTGCCCTCCCGCATCATGGAACTCTTTCTGCAGCCCCTCCTGCTATCAGGCAAATCTTTTACAGAACCCTTTCCTGTCAACACCTTAACCCTACCAGAAAATACCTTTTCTGTATGTAACCAGGTCACATTAAACTGCCTTTTCTTACTTCTTTTACAGATATTCCTGAAGCCTCAGTTTGTCCACGATTTCTACCTTTCCCCTGCCCAGGGCCAGGACCCCCTCCTGGGCAAAATATTTCAATACCTTTGTGACCACCTCTCTGGCGCTGCCGATATTTTTCGCAATCTCGTCATGGGTGATTCTCAGAGAATGTCTCTTCTGCCGCAGCATCTCGTCCCAGAGAAAGATCGCCACCCGCCTGTCCGCCCCCATAAACAGTATCTGCTGCATGGTCCACACCACATCCGAAAACCGCTCCGCGGCCTTTTTATACATATACAGTTCCACATACGGATTGACATTCATAACCGGATGCAGCACGGCCACAGGGATCAGCACAGACCGGACCTCCTCCACCGCCTCGATAATGACCTCAAACTGAATGGCCTCCAGCAGACATGAGGCGGTGAGAACACAGCTCTCCCCTCCATAGACCCGAAAGAGCGTCACCTCCCTGCCCTCCTCCGACACAATATAGACCCGCATGCTGCCCGACAACACCAGAAAAATCCCTTTACACTCTGTCTCAGAGCAGTATATCACCTCCCCCCTGCGGTACTCGGTCTCCAAACTTCCACCCAGGAGGCTCTCACTCTCCTCCTCCGAGAGTTTATCCCAGAATGTAAACGCCTCTCTAAACATCTTGTCATACATGGCCGGCACCTCCTGTCTGTCTTTCTTCCATAATAAATAAAAGTATGTGTCCGTTACCTGGAATAATCCAGAACAATCCGAAACGATCTTCTCTCCGGCGGTTGTCTCCCCCGTTCCCATATGGTATACTCAGGGGAAAACAGCAGCTGCGGCTGCGGAAAGGAACCCCATGACACAATACAGGAAACTAAGTGAAAAGGATATCCATCCGGAACTGTTCCGGGACTTTATCCGCCGTCAGGATGTGACCGACTGCTGGAGAAAGGAAAACGGCAGGTGGGTGATAAAACCGGATCCCTTTGTGGATGACTGGTCCCAGGAGGACTATCTCACCCTTGTCCGCTGTCTGAGGCACACAGCCGCCTCCGGTGGCTTTGTGTACGCCGCTTTTCCTTCCGAGAGCCTGAAAGGGTTCGCCTCCGTGGAACCTGGCCTTTTCGGAGGGGAACAGAAATACCTGGAACTGTCCAGCATCCATGTATCCCGGGACATGCGGGGCCAGGGCATGGGCCGGGTCCTCTTCCGGGCTGCGGCGGAGTGGGCCAGGGACATGGGGGCGCGGAAGCTGTACATCTCCGCCCATTCTGCAGTGGAAAGCCAGGCTTTCTACAGATCTCTGGGCTGTGTGGAGGCTCAGGTGTACAGTCAGGAGGCCGTGGAAAAAGAACCTTACGACTGCCAGCTGGAGTATAACCTGCAGACTCCCGGCTGACAGGGCCCTTTCCCATATTTTTACAAAATTCCCCTTCCCCGCCCTTGTTATTTTCCCCGCCGGGCATTATAATGTGGCTATTGAAGCCGTCCGGGCTTTACCAACGGCTTCGGAAAGCATTATCTCAGACAATTATTAAACAATGATTAAAGAAAAGCGAGACCACTGATGAATCTGTCCGATTTGACAAGAAACGCGCAAATGCTCCAGGGCTCCTATGCCAAAAAAGGCTGTATGCGCTGGTGGCATTCCTTCTGCGGGGTGGAGCCTGAGAGCGGGGAAGCGCGCACTTTTTTTGTGGAATTCTATATCATCAATCCTGCCCTGGGAAGCACCCACCCCATTCTGGGACAGCATCCTTATTTTAAGAAAAGGGGCATGAAGTCCTCCTATGCCCTGGTGAAAGCCGGTGTGTTTCCCCGGGAATCCGGCACGGACGGAAAGCAGTTCCATGCCTTTTACCCCATATCCTCCCTGCAGGCCGGGGGCAGCCCGCTGACCCTGCAGCTCACCGACCAGGAGGCCGGTGTCTGCCTGTGCAGCGAAGACAGGCTTTCCGGCGCCGTGGAGGTATCCCGGGAGGAGGCCAGACACCGCTCCCTTATGACCGACTGCGGTTCCATGGAATGGGATCTGGAAGTCCGCAAAGCGGTCTCCTGCCACACAGGGGCTTTGGCCGGCGCCTTCTTTCAGGCTTTGAACCTTCTGGACAGCTACTGGCATGGGGAGGGCATCCGCAGTTTCTTTCAGGGCAGCGTCACTCTGGACGGTGTAACCTACCAGGTGACTCCGGAGCTCAGCTACGGCTATGCGGACAAGCACTGGGGGCATGGCGCACCGGACTCCTGGTTTCAGTCCGCCTGCGGAAAGCTGAAAAGCGGGCGCACCGGCGGGGAACTGCGCCACTCCGTTCTGGCTGTCAGCAGCTACACCCCCAGATTCCTTCTGTTCCGGCTGCGCCCCAGGCTTATGATCCAGCTCACCTACATGGGAGAAGATTTTGAATTTCACCGCTGCAGATGGGAGACAAAGGAGACGGAAAAGCGTTTTATCTGGCGCATTGTAGCCAAAAACAGATCTTCTGTGGTAAAAGTTACGGCCAGCTGCAGAAAAGAGGAAATGATGCCCCTGCGCTATGAGAATCCCCTGGGAACCAAGCCGGGAAAGCCACTGCAGGGCAGCGCCTCCGGCACAGGAACCGTACAGATCTTCCGAAAAATTTCCGGCGAGCGGGAGCTTGTGGACACCCTGACCCTGGAGAGCGCTCTGTGCCTGTGGGACGCCTGTACCAGACCGGATAGTCAATAACCCCCGCAGGCAGCCAAAGCGGGGGGACTGACCTCCCTAAACCACCGGGCAGTTCTATGTCATTCTTGCCAAATCTCCGTTTCTGTGATACTATGGTGATGTATTTTTTAAACATGCCCCGGTACATCACTCGATTCACATGTGGAGAGTCTCAGATGAATACAAAAAAGAATTCTATACAGAGCACCATCTACCTTCTTCTGCTGCTGGCAGCCATCCTCGTACTATTTCAATGGTATACGCTGCAGAATCTGATGCGGATCCAGAACCAGAATCTGAACTATGCCGTAGACACGGCACAGCAGAAAGCCATTCACCTGGAGTCTGAGCTGGACAACGCCCTGAACCGTATCAGCACCTACGCCCATTTTCTCGGGGAAAGCCTCACAGAACCCCTGGTCACGCCAACAATGCTGGCACAGATGGAAGCCAACTCTCTTTTTGATGCCTTCCGGTACACAGATACCAAGGGCGTCAACATCACTTCTGACGGACAGACTGCCGACGAGTCCAGCAGAGAATATTTTCTCAGCGGCATAAAAGGGGAAAGCGGTTCCTCCGTCCTCTACCACGCCGGTATCTCGGGCAAAGCCATGATCAACTTCTACGCCCCCATCTACTATAAAGGAGAAATTGCAGGAGTCCTCCAGGGAGCCTATTATGCAAAACAATACCTGCAGACCATGCTGGCCTCCAGCCATTTTGGCGAAGATATCAACGTCTACCTGTGCACCAAGAGCGGTGATTCCATCGCCAGTTCCGACGGCGTCATCCACGAGGGGAATCTGCTCAACCTGCTGTTTCTAAACGGCGTCATCGACAAAGAGACTGCCGCTGCGGCGGAAAAGAGCCTGGATAAGGGAGAAGCCTGCGCTTTTATCTGCGATGATGAAAGCAGCGCCAACAACATCTGCATTATCCCCCTGCCAAAGAGCGATTATGTGCTGATCCAGACCTTTCCCCAGAACATAACTCAGAGCATGATCGGCGCGGCCAACCGCACCGGTATGATGCTGGAAGCGCTGCTGATCGGCTTCTTCGTCCTGTATATTCTTCTTCTCATGATCCAGGAGCGCAAGGAAAAAAGGCGGTTAAAAGAGCTGAACCGGGAATTCAGCTATGTGATCAGCAGTGTGAAGACTCTCTTCACCCGCTTTATTCTGGCGGACTTTGAGGAGGATACATACCAGTACCTGGCCGGCACCAGCCCTGAGAGGGACGGCTTCGCCCCCAGGGGCAGATATGAAGCTTTCGCCAGACATATGTGTTCCTACCTGGCCGAAGAGGAGGACCGGAATAAATTTGCCCTGCTGTTTGACAAGGAGAAAATCATCAGCGCCATGGGAGAGACAGAGTCGGATCTCCTCCATGAGTACCCTGTGACCAGAAACGGCTCCAGGGAGTGGGAGCATTTAAACATTATCTGTGTGGAGCGCAAAAACGGCAAGGCCTCCAAGGTACTGTTCCTGCGTCAGAACATCACAGAACTGAAGGAGAAAGAACTGCGCATTCAGGCCCATATCTCTCTTGCGGACCGCAAAGAACGGCAGTACCGCGTGGCCATCTCCTCCGACTCCATCTGCACCTATGACTTTAACCTGACCCAGGACCGGATAGATCAGGATATTCTCTGCCAGGTGGGAGGCCAGGCCTACTCCCTGCTTCAGGAGACAGGTCTGCAGGTTCCCTGCAGGGCCTCGGACTGGTTCTCCCTGCGGAAACCTTTCATCACGGAAGAGTCCCTGGAAGAATACTCTCAGATTATCACCGTGGATCAGCTCCAGAAATGTTTTGACGACGGCTGCCTGGAAGTGACCATGGAATACGGAAGCCGTTTTCCTGCCGGGCGCACGCTGCGGATCAGGCAGACTTTTATTATGACAAAAGATGATTCCACCGGGGATGTTATGGTCATGGTGGTGACAAAGGATATCACGGAACAGGTCAGGAAGCAGATGGAGCAGACCCAGGCCCTGAAAGAGGCCCTGATGCAGGCACAGCACGCAAGCCATGCCAAGTCCACCTTCCTCTCCAATATGTCCCACGACATCCGCACCCCCATGAACGCCATCATAGGCTTCTCCATGATCGCCCTGAACCACATTGAGAGCAGGGCGCAGGTGAAGGACTGTCTCCAGAAAGTGCTCTCCTCCAGCAACCACCTGCTCAGTCTCATCAACGACATTCTGGACATGAGCCGCATTGAGAGCGGCAAAGTGCAGATCAAAGAGCAGGAATGCAACATTTCCGAGCAGATGCACAACCTGGTCAATATCATACAGCCCCAGGTAAAGGCAAAGCAGCTGGATCTGTTCATTGACATTTTCGACATTGTCAATGAGGATATCATAGCCGACTCTCTGAAGATGAACCAGATCTTCCTGAACCTTATGAGCAATGCCGTAAAATATACCCCCGCAGGAGGCGCAATCCGGCTGCAGATCTCCCAGAAAACCGTGTTCCGCCGGGGATATGGCGACTATGTTTTTACAATCAAAGACAATGGTATCGGCATGGATCCCGAGTTTGTCAAGCACATTTTCGAGCCTTTTGAGCGTGAGGCCAGCGCCACCCAGAGCGGCATCCAGGGCACGGGCCTGGGCATGGCCATCACCAAGAACATTGTGGATATGATGAACGGCAAAATCACCGTCAAGAGCGAGAAAGGCCGGGGCAGCGAGTTCACGGTGGAGCTGAGCCTGAAACTGCAGGATGTGCAGAAGACCCAGGAACAGGTAGCCCAGCTGAAGGGCATCCGTGTGCTGGTAGTGGATGACGATAAAGATGCCTGCAAAGGTGTCAGTAAAATGCTCCAGCAGCTGGAAATCCGCTCCCAGTGGACCACCTCCGGCAGAGAAGCCGTGGAGATGTCGGAAAAAGCCTACCAGGAAGGGGATCCCTACCACACCTACTTTGTGGACTGGCAGATGCCGGTGCTGAGCGGTGTGGAGACCACCAGACAGCTGAGAAGCATAGCCGGGGACCAGGTGCCCATTATCATACTCACCGCCTATGACTGGTCGGACATTGAGTCGGAGGCCAGAGAAGCCGGCGTCTCGGCCTTCTGCGCCAAGCCCCTCTTTCTCTCTGACTTAAAGTCCGTTCTCCTGGCCTCCAGTCACCTGGTGGAGACCGAGGAGGAAGCTCCCTCCTGGACCTCCGCCGACTTCAGCGGCAAAAGGGTGCTTCTGGTGGATGACATTGAGATGAACCGTGAGATTGCGGAAGAGATCCTGTCGGAGATCGGTGTGGAAGTGGAGCATGCCCCCGACGGCACGGATGCTGTGGCCATGGTCAAGGACGCGGGAGAAAACTACTATGACGCCGTATTAATGGACGTACAGATGCCCATCATGAACGGCTATGAGGCAACCAGGCATATCCGCGCTCTGCCCAGGAATGATGTGAGGAAACTTCCCATCATCGCCATGACCGCCAACGCCATGGAGGAAGACAAAGAAGCCGCACTGAAAAGCGGCATGAACGCCCATATTGCAAAGCCTTTCAACATTGATGAATTTGTAGCCGTACTGGGAAAATATCTGCAGTAATACACTGATACACTCTGACAGTTTCCCTGGAACCAAACCGTAACCGCTGTATACAGAGCCCGTCCTCTGGGGAGAAAGAAAGCATGACATCAAACACCTACCAAGTTCCCTGCATTTTTCAGCAGCTTCAGAAAAATCCAGCTTCCACAGCCGCGCCCCTGAAGGTGACTGTCCCCGGCTCCAAGAGCATCACCAACCGGGCCCTGCTGCTGGCCACCCTGGCGGAAGGGGTCTCCACTCTCCGGGGAGCTCTCTTCTCTGACGACTCCAGGCACTTCCTCAAATGCATCCAGGACCTGGGTTTTGAGGCCCACGCGGATGAGTCTGCCCGACAGATCACCGTAAAGGGGCTGGGCGGTGCGCTTCCCCGGCGGGAAGCCAGTCTCTATGTGGGCAGCGCAGGAACCGCCGCCCGCTTTCTCACAGCTTTCCTGGGCGTGTCCACAGGAGTATACCACATGGATGCCTCAGAGCAGATGCGCAGGCGCCCTATGGCACCTCTCCTGAATGCCCTGAGAGAGCTGGGATGTGAAGTGGTTCCCGGGGAGGCAGGAGGGGAAGGCCATTTTCCCTTCACCCTTCGGGGGCATGGATTCCAAAAAGACCATATCCGCATCAACATTGACGGAAGCAGCCAGTTTTTAAGCGCCCTTCTCATCTCTTCCTGCCTGTGCGGCAGGGATTTTACCACCTGCGTGGAGGGCTCCCACGGCATGGCCTATATTGAAATGACCCTGAAGATGATGGAACAGTTCGGCATCCGCACCCACAGCCCCTCCCCCGGCACTTTCCTCACCAGGGCAGGACAGCGCTGCCGGGCTCTGAACTATGCCATTGAACCCGATGTGTCCGCCGCATGCTATTTCTATGCCCTGAGTCCTCTTCTGAACATTCCCGTACTGGTGGAACAGGTACATTTCGACTCCCTGCAGGGTGACAAGGACTTTGTAAACATTCTGGTTCAGATGGGCTGCAGCGCCGCTGACACGCCCCAGGGCATTCTGGTGGTACCTCCGGCAGGAGGAAAATTCTCCGGCGTCACGGTGGATATGTCCGCCTGTTCCGACCAGGCCATCACCCTGGCCGCCATCGCCCCCTTCGCGGACAGCCCCACCACCATCACCGGCATCGGGCACATCCGTCTCCAGGAAAGCGACCGCATCGCCGCCATGGCGGCGGAACTCTCCAGAATGGGCATAGACTGCCGGGAGGGCAGCCACAGCATCACCATATCTCCGGGCCTGCCCCGCCCTGCTCTGGTGGACACCTACGACGACCACCGCATGGCAATGGGCTTCTCCCTCACAGGGCTGCGCAGCCCCGGAATTGTCATAGACAACCCCGGCTGCTGCCGCAAAACCTTTGAGGGATACTTTGAAGTTCTGGACGGGGTAGCACAGACACTCCTGAATTGCTGCGCTGACTCCGCAGACAGATAGACAGGAGGGGATTTGTTTTGGGATATATCGCTGTGATTCTTGGAATTTTTTTCGGTGAGCTGTGGATCAAAAACCGCATCGAAGCCAAAGAAAAAAGCGAACCAGCACAGAGCGGCAAACAGAATGCCCGGAAACTCTGTGGAAGCAATCTCTTCCTGGTCCGCAGATACCACAATACAGGAGCCATGTTAAGCCTGGGAAAAAAGCGCCGGCTCCTGGTGGTCACAATCTCTGTCATATTTTCCGCTCTGCTCACGGCGGCATTTCTGTTCAGCCTGGGCAGACGGGGGAATGTACTGCTGCGCACCGGCCTGGCCCTGCTGCTGGGCGGCGCTTTCAGCAACACCTATGACCGTTTAAAGCGGCAGTATGTGGTGGATTATCTTTCCCTGAATGTAAAAAATAAATCTGTCCGGAAAATCATCTTTAATATCTCCGATCTCTGCATTATCCTTGGGGCGCTGTTAGCGGCGGCAGGAGTTCCCTGACCACCTGGGAGAACACTCCTTCAGATGACCAGGGAACCCTGACCATCTGAGAGAACACCGCTCTCCCACGCCAGGAATCCCCTCCTGTCAGTTATAGTCCACACGCAGAAGACAGAGTCCCTGCGCAGGCGCAGTTGGCGCTGCCTTCTGCCTTTCCGGTTTCTCCAGCACCTCTTCCACCTGCCGGACTGTCATCCTGCCATATCCCGCCTCCAGAAGGGTTCCCACCATAATCCGCACCATATTCTGCAGAAAACCCGTCCCATGGAAATCAAAATATAGATATTCGCCCTCCTGGCTGATCTCAATCTGATCCACCTGCCGCACCGTAGACTTTTTCATCCTGGGATTTGTACAGAAATTCCGAAAATCATGTTCCCCCTTCAGCACTTCCGCTGCCTGCCGCATCAGCTCCAGGTCGGGCATCTCCTCCAGAGGAGTATAGTACTTCCTGTCAAAAACCGGCTTAACCCTTCCCCAAAAGCAGGTATACCGGTAAGTCTTTCCCGTCGCATTATACCTGGCATGGAACCTGGGGGAGGCCTCCTGCACCCCGCACACGGCAATGTCCTCCGGCAGATATCTGTTCATATAGTCCTGAATTTCCTCACAGGTATAATCCGTCTCCATCCACCCATTTGCCGTCATGCCCCTGGCATGAACACCCCCGTCGGTGCGCCCTGCCCCGATGACCTCCACTTTCTGACCGCACATTACCTCCAGGACACTTTCCAGCTTCCCCTGTATGGTATTCTGTCCCGGCTGCCGCTGCCATCCATAATAACGGCTGCCATCGTACTCAATCAAAAACCTGTAATTTTTCATCTCTTCCCATAAGCCTTCCCCCAGTCCCTTTTAAAACCTAAATTCCCCTATTTCCGTTTCTGCATCACTGTCTGAAAATTGTCCTCCCGCAGAATGATTTCCAGGGCCTGCCGGGCAAGCTCCTCCGCCCCTGTATCCGGGGTACGCCCCAGTCCCAGATCCACCGCCTCGATAATCATGGGCAGATACCTCATGGAGCCGCCCTTGTCCAGGACATTCTTCGTCACCTGCGTCAGCAGACTGTAGGGTATCCGCTCCGGCACCACCCCTTCGATCAGGGCCGGGTATTTGATTCTCAGGTGATCCACCAGCACTTTGGTGATATCCGGACAGAGAATCTCACGGTATTTTTCCCTGATCACCTTCTCCAGCATTTGGAACATATGCCCCATGGTATCCCCGTCCACAGACTCCAGCTTCTCATCATAGATCACATTCTGCCATGCCAGGATCATAAATTCTTTTCCATCCAGTGTTATGTCATCCCGGAACCGCACAACGGGCAGCCACATTCCGTCCAGGGCAAGGTTTTCCCGCAGCTCCCTCGTCCGCTTTGCATAGGACTGGTCCTTCATAAAAGCAGCTACTATCTCCTGACCAAAGCACATTTCCAGCGGTTCCAGCGCCATCCGCAGATTCTTCCCCAGGTCGGCCTGCATCTCGGGTACCTCTCCCATGCCTGCCTGCATCTCCTTGGGAGCCCCCACCCCCAGCAGCCAGTCCGTGCTGACCTCCAGAAGCTGCGCCATATCCGCCAGCATGGAGATGTCGGGAAAGCTCTGGCCCCTCTCCCACTTGCTCACCGCCTGGGGCGTAATCCCCAGACGCCTGGCCAGCTCCTCCTGTGTCATGTTCTTGTTCTGTCTGCAGTTTGACAGCCTGGCCCCAATCTGCATCCACTGATTTTCTTTTTCCGTCATTTTTTTCTCCTTTCCCTGCTCTCCTTTTTTGCCTCCGCCGGCCGCACAGCCTGCCCTGGCAGAATTTCCTCAGGCGGCAGCCCGATGATTCAGGCTTCTGTGCTGCCTGTGTTTACAGTATAACAGAGAAAAAAATTACCGTAAAGCAACCTTCTGTTTCCTCCAGGCTAAACCGTTATCTCCGTCTCCACCCCAAGGCATCTGGCCAGAATCTTCTTATAGGGCCTGTCATATCCCCCATGCACCACCTGGGCGTTCACACTGCCGTCCTCATGAACCGTAAAGCGATACTGATGGTAGTGTCCCTCCCTGTAGGCAAAGTCTTCCCCATTGTCCAGGAAATGGTCCCAGCTGCCCTCCCCGGGGTACACATCCAAAAGCAGAGTGTCCAAAGAGACCTCCTCCACATAGGACCGGGGCTCCATGGCCGGGATGGCGCTGCCCGCCTTCACATATATGGGACAAGTGTCCAGAGGGGCCTCCCGCAGGAACCACACAGGCCCTATGAGTTTTTCCCCTGTCCAGTAGTCATACCAGGTTCCCTGGGGCAGGTACACCATTCTCCGCCTCATCCCCTGATTCACCACAGGGGCCGCCAGAATCTGGCTGCCCAGAAGAAACTCGTCGTTGCACTCCCAGGCCTCCGGATCCCCCTCATAGTGGTACACCAGGGGCCGCAGAATGGGCGCTCCTGTGGACTCTCCCTGGAAAAACAGATCATAGATATAGGGAATCCAGTGATAGCGCAGCTTTACATATTTCCGGTAAATGTCAAGCACCTCCCCGCCGAACTGCCAGGGTTCCTGCCTTCTGGTGCCCAGAGCGGAGTGGTTTCGGAACAGAGGACAGAAACACCCAACCTGAACCCAGCGGGCCAGAAGCTCCGGCGTGGTGTCCGCCCCAAAGCCTCCCACATCCGTCCCCACAAAAGGCATGCCGGAGAGCCCCAGGTTGCACAGCTGAGGAATGGCCATCTGAAGATGGGCCCACAGGCTGTTATTATCCCCTGTCCAGGCGGTAGTATACTTCTGACTGCCTGCGTAGCAGGCCCTGGTGATCACAAAAGGCCTGCGCCCGTCCAGACGCTTCAGGCCCTCATAGGCCGCCTTTGCCATCAGATGTCCGTACACATTGTGCATCTCCCTGTGGTCAGTTTCCCTGTCCCCGTCTGTGAACACCACATCATCCGGCAGAGGACCGTTAAAACTGGCAGGCTCGTTCATGTCATTCCAGATCCCCCGGACCCCCATGTCCAGAAGGAAAGACTGCTTCTCCCCCCACCACTGCCGCACTGTTGGGCTG
The DNA here is from genome assembly GCA_910587755.1 of uncultured Acetatifactor sp. Taxonomy (GTDB): domain Bacteria; phylum Bacillota; class Clostridia; order Lachnospirales; family Lachnospiraceae; genus Acetatifactor. Next base: position 17,818 of record CAJUNZ010000038.1, read on the forward strand.
CCGAAATCAGGAAATGCCGCGTCGCCGGGCCATACCGCGTTGATATAGACCTCCCCCTGGGGTGTCCGGACAAAGAATCCCTCCCTGACTCCTTCGTCATAGACCTCATACCCCTGCTCCTTCTTCACGCCCGGGTCATTGATGGTGACTGCCTTGAAGCCCATACCCCCAAGCTTTTTCAGGAAAGCCGCCGGATCCCCCTGGTAACGGCCCTGGTTCCAGGTGAAAACCTTAAAATCCTGCATATAGTCAATGTCAAAGTGGATCACATCGCAGGGGATATCGTTCTCCCGCAGGCCAAGCGCCACCTCCTCCACATCCTCCTGGGTGGTGTAGCCCCAGCGGGACTGGTGATATCCCAGAGTCCACTTCTGAGGAAGGGGACAGGTTCCCGTGAGGTAAGTATACCCCTCCAGCACTTCCCGGATGGAATCTCCACCGATATAGTAGTAGTCCAGGCTGCCTCCGTCTGCGCCGAACCAGTAATAGGCCTCCGACTCCTGCCCCATATTAAAATAGCTTTTAAAGGTATTGTCCATAAAAATACCGTACACATGCTCCCTGGTGCGGGTGATGAAAAAGGGAATACTCTTATAGAGAGTCTTAAAGCAGTCCACATGGGGGCTGGGATCATCCGTGTTCCACATCTCATAGTCATAATGCCTCTTGTCCAGGAATCCCGTCTTCTCCCCCAGGCCGTAGAAATGCTCCGACCCCTCCATCTTCTTCACCACCTCAAAGGCGCACTCATGCAGCCCCTCCAGGGGAGAATGGCCCTCGCTCTCCAGAAGCCTTACAAACTCCTGGCTGACCCTGCGCAGAGGAACTCTCTCCCCTCTGTAGTCTGCACAGGTCTCCCTGCCGTCCCTGTCAAAAAAGTCCGCATAGAACCCGTCGCTCACCCGCAGGGACACTTCCCCCGTGCGGATCCACAGCCCATCCTCCTTTTTTTCCACATCCAGGGATACAGGAAGACTTCTGCTGCCCTCCAGGGCCTTGGAAGCTGTCCGCTGGGCCTCCATTCCCCTGTACACGTTGATAATCCGGGGAGTCACGGCCTCAATCCGGACCTCCTTCCCCTCAAAATCCAACACAACTGTCTGTCCGTCCACCTGGTAATCTGTCAAGTTTCCAAGTCTCATTTCCTACTCCTGTTATCTATTCTATATGCTCTGCCCCAGCACCAGGCTTTGGATCTTCCTGAAATCACCGTCCATAACCCGGTAGGTAGGTTCCACTTTTCCATAGTCCCGGGGAGAGATATCCGTGTGAATATACAGAGAATCCATTCCCACATGGCGGGCCCCTGCAATATCCGCCTCCTCGTCATTCCCTATCATAATGCACTCTGAGGCCTTCAGGCCATACTTTTCAAGCAGCCTTTCAAAAAACAGCGGGGACGGTTTCTTGCAGCCCTGTTCCGAGGAGATAAAAATGCCGTCAAAATATGTTTCAAGCCCCAGCATGGCAATCTCCGGCCTGGTAAAGTCCCTCTGGGCATTGGAGAGCAGATAGATCCCCCTGCCGCGTCTTTTGAGCTCTTTGAGAAAATCCTCCACCCCCTCATAGGCCCGCAGGAATTCTCTGGACAGCGCCCGGAAAGTCACCGCTGTCATTCTGGCCTGGCAGGCCTCACAGCAGACTCCCTTCTCCCTGTAAAGTCCGGCAAACACTTCCGTCAGATCCGGCTCCGGATCCCTCCCCCCGATCCTGGCGGCTTCCTGCCGTTCCAGCGCCCGGAAAGCGGCCTTCAGCTCTCCGGGACTGTAGGCCGCCCCCAGGGCCGAGTAAATTTCACTCATCTTGCCCCAGAGACACGGATCCTCCTCGTCCGTCCGGATGTCCGCAAGTGTACCGTAAAAGTCGAAAATATAATTTTTATACATAGCTCTTCCTCCCGAACAGGGCCCCGCTCCTCTGGGATGCCCCAATCCGCCTTTTGACAGTCCAGTCCCTGCAAAAAGGGGTAAAACAAAACCGGCCCCTGATTCACCCGGCACCATCCTAGGAAATCCCTTTGAATGGCGCCGGGCAAAGGCAGGACCGGTCTGTCAGAGACAGTGTGCCGAATACCTACACCTCTGTCCTCAGTGCGTCATAAACCCGCAGAATCTCTCCCACGCTCCATGCCTGGGCAAAACATCCCTTGGAAGAAACGGGATTTGCGCCGTCGTAAACCTCCGGAAGCTGGCCGATACAGCCCTCCCGCAGGGCGGCGCTGATATATTCAAGCTGTCTGGCCACACAGGTCCTGGCCTCCGGGGAGTACCCATTTACCTTCAGGTATGCCAGGTAATATCCCCCCAGGGGGAACATCCAGACCGTCCCCTGGTGATAGGCCAGATCCCTCTGAAGCTGAGGCCCCCCATATGAAGGATGAAACTCCTCGTCAGCCGGATCCAGAGTTCTCAGTCCGTAGGGGGTGTACAGCTTCCGGAACACCACCTCCACCACCTGTCTCTCCTTCTCAGGGGAAAGCACGGAGAAGGGCAGGGCCACCGCCCAGATCTGATTACAGCGGATCTGCAGGTCCGCTTTGTTTCCTGACACCAGATCCTTCAGACAGCCCGCCTCCTCATTCCAGAACTTGCGCCCGAAACTCTCTCTGGCCTGCTGCGCCATCCATGCGTAGTCCCTCTCATCCTCCAGGTGGAATTTTTTGAACTCATCCATAATGCACAGGGCGTTGTACCAGTATGCGTTGACCTCCACCGGTTTTCCGTGCCTGGGCGTGGGCAGAATATCCCCCACCCTCACGTCCATCCAAGTCACCTGGTCATAGTCCTGGCCCGCCATGATCAGTCCGTCCTCATCCATTTTAATGCCGAAGTCCGTCCCCTTCACATACCAGTCGATAATCTCCGCCATGGTCTGGTAAGCGCTCTTTACCAGCACCGCGTCCTGGGTTCTCTCATAATACTCATACACGGCAATGATAAACAGCAGGGCGGCATCCACGGTGTTATACCTGGGCGCTTCCTTTCCCTCAGGGAACAGATTGGGCATGAGGCCCTTTCTGCAGTAAGTCATAAAAGTCTGCAGAATGCTCTCCGCCGTGCTGTACTGCCTGGTGGACAGACAGCAGCCCACCATGGCGATCATGGTATCCCGGCCCCAGTCCTCAAAGAAAGGAAAACCTGCAAGAATGGTCTGCTTGGCGGTGGAAGAACGGTAGGAGATAAACTGATATGCGCTGGCCGCCAGCTGTGCGGCTGTCTCCTCCTGGAACCCCGCCTGCTCCTTCAGCAGCTTTCTGTGCTGTCTCACATCACACAGGATCTCCTCCATGGAAGGCAGCTCAGCGGAAACCCCGTAAACCATCTCCAGCGCTGCCTCCTCCCCGGCAGGCACCTTCAGAGAGACGGAATGATTCACCGCGGTAGCCCCAGTCTCACGCCTTCCGTCACATTCATCATAGGCATAGTAAAGGTTATCATAGTATGTCAAGGGCAGCTCCCGGAATTCTCCGTTGGTCTGGAAGTGCAGATTCTTGCCGTTGGAGCTGATCATCCCGTCCTCCACCACAAATTTCTGCTCTTCGGACAGAAGGGCGCCCTTGGGCACAAACTGCAGATGGGGCTTCACCTCCAGCTCCACATCCCTTCCGGAACAGTTCCTGATCTGGTAAGAGATCCCCACCGTATTGGTCCCCTGCATCAGGCCTATGGTGCGCACCACCTCCACACCCCTGACCAGATAGCTCCACTGGGGATAATCCTCATAGAAAAATCCAGCCTGATAGAGGTATCCCTCCTCCCTGTCCTTGGGATCCGTGAAATCCTGGCTGGAGATATGGATCCTGCTCTCCCCCAGACACAGTACCTCCTCCAGTCTGTGGATCATGTTGTAGCGGTGGTTGGGAGAATGCAGACAGGCCATCAGCACCCCATGGTCGTTCCTGGCGCAGGAACCTGTCATGGTGAGGGAGGAAAAACCTCCCAGACCATTGGTCATCAGGAAACAGTTCTCCTGTCCACGCTCAAATGTCTTCCAATCTTGTTTCCCATATATAAATTTCATACTACGCTTCCTCCGCCGGCTTACCCTGATCTGCTTTCCCGGTCTTTCCCTGCGCTGCAGACTGAACCGCTTTTCCGGATTTTTTCTGCGCTGCAGACTGATCTGCTTTCCCGGATTCCTCCTGTACTGCAGCCTGATCCGCTTTTCCGGTCTTTTCCTTCTTCTCAGACTGCTGTTTTTCAAGCAGCTTCTGCATCTCAAGCAGCTTCTGTTCCTGGCGGGCCTTCAGCAGATCCAGCAGTTTCTGCTGCTCCTCCTCCGGAAGACGGAAGCTGATCCTGGTGAGCTGGTAGATCTTCTCCGTGATCTCCCTGGAGAGCATCTTCCAATCCATACGCCATTCCCAGTTTCCTCCCAGAGTGGAAGGTTTGTTGATCCTGGCATCCGCGTCCAGACCCAGATAGTCCTGGATGGGAATAATACAGGTATTGGCACTGCTCATCATGGCCATCCGCACAAAATCCCAGTATTTCTCCCCCTCGGGCGTGCCTGCATTGTCCATGTACTCCGCCGCAAAGTCCCTGCTCTCCTGATCCAGCCCCTTGTACCACTGGACAAGAGTCTCATTGTCATGGGTTCCCGTATAAACCACACAGTTTCTATCATAGCTGTGGGGCAGATAGTTCGTCTTCTCCCTGGGGTCAAAGGCAAATTCCAGCACCTTCATGCCCGGATACCCGCTGTCCTCCAGAAGCCTGGCCACGGAATCGGTCAAAAAGCCCAGATCCTCCGCAATAATCTCCCTCTCTCCAAGGCCGCTTTTCAGCGCCCGGAACAGATCCATTCCCGGCCCCCGCTCCCACCAGCCGTCCACCGCAGTTTCCGCGCCAAAGGGAATGCTGTAATATTCGTCAAAGCCTCTGAAATGATCAATTCTCACCACATCATACAGCTTGAAGCAGTGCTCCATCCTCTGCTTCCACCACTGATAACCGGTTCTTCTGTGGAAATCCCATCTGTAGAGAGGATTGCCCCAGAGCTGTCCTGTCTCCGAGAATGCATCAGGAGGGCAGCCCGCCACAGCTATTGGCTGGAACTCCCCGTCAAACTGGAACATCTCCGGGTGAGCCCAGGCGTCCGCCGAGTCAAAGGCCACATAGATGGGAATGTCGCCAATGATCCGGATCCCATTTTCATTGGCATAATCCTTCAGTTTCTTCCACTGGACAGAGAACTGAAACTGGAGATATTTGTAGAACTCAATGTCAAAATAGCATTCTCTTCTATAGTAGTCCAGGGCATTCTGCCAGCGCTTCCGGATGTCCTCGGCCCATTCGCCCCAGGCCGCCCCCTCAAAGCGCAGCTTCACCGCCATAAAGAGCGCATAGTCCTCCAGCCACCCTGCGTTCTCCTGGACAAAACGGGAAAACTCCGGATTGGAGGCTATCTCACTGCGCTCATAGGCAAGCCTCAGCAGCTTAAACCTGTTCTCATAGATTTTCCCATAGTCCACCCGGGAGGCCTTCTTCCCAAAGTCGCACGCCTCACATTCCTCTCTGGTGAGCACCCCTTCCTCCACCAGCGCCTCCAGGTCAATAAAGTAAGGATTCCCCGCAAAGGAGGAAAAAGACTGGTAGGGAGAATCTCCATAGCTCGTGGGGGACAGGGGCAGAATCTGCCAATAGCTCTGCCCTGCCTCCTTCAGCCAGTCCACAAAATCATATGCTTCCCTGGAAAAACAGCCGATGCCGTACCTGGACGGCAGGCTGGATACCGGAAGCAGTATACCGCTCGCTCTCTTCATAATACCCCCCTGTACTTTTCTTATGAACAATGCAGCTCCACTAAGTCACGGCCCGCCTGCCCAGAAGCATTCCACTTCCGGCCTGGACCAGGATCTCCTCCCCGGGCACAGTGCTCCTGCGGCAGTCTGCCTCCCTGCCGTCGGCCAGAATCTCCCAGACAGCAGACTCCTCAGCCTGCCCGGAGACAAAACCATAGGCCTTTCCCGAAGCGTTGTAGAGCACCAGCAGTTCCTCCCATTCCACGGCCCCTCTGCCGTCCTTCAGGGGCCTGTTGTCCACATGGAAAGAGACCACTCCGTCCTTCAGAATCTGCTTGCGGGAAATCCGCTCCACCGCCTCAGGGGACTTGTCGCACAGGCCGGGAAGCCTTTTCCTCAGTCTGATCAGCCCTCTGTAATATTCTACCAGACTGCCGAATTCCTCCGTCTGACCCCACCGGAGCATATTCACCGCCGGGGCGGAACAGTAACTGTTGTCCTCCCCATGCTTTGTCCGGCCGAACTCCTCCCCTGCCTGCAGAAACAGATTGCCCTGGCAGGTAAAATAGATAAACGCCGCAAGCCTGTTGGCCTCCATCACATCCTCATAGGGAAAATTAAACGCCGCTCCCTCACCGTGCATGGAGAGCACCAGCTTATCCCACAGGGTGTAATTGTCATGGGCTGAGACATAATTGATAATCTGCGCGCAGCTCTTGGGGATAAAACAGGCTCCCCCATCTCTCCAGCCCGTCACCGCGTGGAGAAGCTTTGACTCCAGTTTTGACGCCCCATTCACAAATCCGGGCTCCTCCACATGGAACACACTCCCCTTAATGACATCCCTGGTATCGTCGCTGAAAATACCTATGCCGTCCTCCAGAAGCCCCGCATTCACCTTCTGTGCCGCATTGGTTCCCTCCTCCATGGGGGAATCATCTGCGCTCCAGGGCTCCCCATAGAGCATTTTTTCCCCGGGACCGAAAGCCTCGTCCAGCTCCCGGCGGATTCTGTTCATCAGCTCCACCGTCAGCAGTCCCATGAGATCAAACCGGAAGCCGTCCAGATGATATTCCCTGGCCCAGTACATCACGGAATCCGCAATGTAATTGTCCACCATGGCGCGCCCTGCGGCTATATCGTTCCCGCAGGCGGAGCCGTTGGAGAGAGTGCCGTCCTCCATAAACCGGTAATAATACCCCGGAACCATCCTCTGGAGCCAGGAATCCCCTCTGTGGGTATGGTTGTAGACCACGTCCATAATCACCCGGATGCCGCTTGCGTGCAGAGCCTGGATCATCTCCTTGCACTCACGGATCCGCACCAGACCGTCCACGGCGTCTGTGGCATAGGAACCCTCGGGGACGTTGTAGTTCACCGGATCATACCCCCAGTTGAACTGTTCCCCGTCCCCGGCTTCGTCCACCGATCCAAAGTCAAAAAACGGAAGCAGATGTACATGGGTAATGCCCAGACTTTTCAGGTACTCCATGCAGGCGGGATGCTCTCCCCCCTTCCCCGGCACCGTAAAAGCCTTGTATTTTCCGCGGAAAGCTTCCGGCACACCGCTGGCCGGATCGTGGGAGAAATCCTTGATATGCAGCTCATAGATGATCCGTTCCGGCCCAGGCTCCGGCGGACAGTCCGAGTCAAATCCCGGCGGATCGGTCTTTCTCAGATCCACCGCCAAGCTCCTGTCCCCATTGCAGCTGCAGCCCACCGCATAGGGATCCGCCGTGTGGACTTCCCGTCCTCCTGCAGTCACCAGATAATCATAGTAGGTGCCATGGAGGTTTTCCGGAAATTCCCGGTGCCAAACCCGCTTTTCTCCCCGCTCCATCTCCTTCTCTATGTAGGCAGGAGA
>CAJUNZ010000039.1 GCA_910587755.1 uncultured Acetatifactor sp.
ACAAGAGATTGAGTTTGTATTTTTATTTTTCAAAAAAGTTGTAAACTGCTGTATTAATATTGAAACAGACAATTATCTTAACGTAATTATAAATATTATTTGACATCAAGTGATGATTTAGTCTACGGCAAATGTTTGAGTGCGGCCCCTCTTTACTCTGTTTCTACTCCCACGCTGTTCCCCTCATCCAGCAGCAGGAAAAACAACAAAAAGTAAAAAGCTGAAAGGTGAAATATTAACTGATAATGAATGAGAAAAAATTATATTATATAGAAATTACGTGTTGTTATTTGGTATAAAAGCAATCATGACTATCATTTCTCTTATATACATTTATACAGGATATATGGCCAATTTCACCTTTCCTTTTCACGTGGATATTGTTTTTTATCCCTTGATTGGTTATTTTCTGATGAATGTTCTGGAACAGAATAAATACAAATTTTTGAGCAGCAAAAGACTTTCTGTATTTCTTCTGGCGTTTTTAGCATTGGCTGTTTTTCAGGCTAGGATTTTCTTTGTACAACACGGAGCATATTCAGAAAATTTCCATTCATTATATGCATGGATTTTAGCGATGCTGACAGTATTACTTATAAAGAAAGCAAAAATCGATGCACCTGTATTACAGAGAATGATCTGCGCAATGGGCAGCTGTGTTTTTGGAGTGTACCTAATTGAGGATGTTATACGAAATCAGCTGCAGCGCATTGTTCCTGTCATAACGCCGTTTTTGGGCAAGTTTTGGGCGGGCATGGTATTTACATTAATAAGCGTTCTGGTATCCATTTCAATCATATATTTAGTAAAAAAAATTAATATAATCAGAAAATTAATATAACGCGACAAAAGCATCAAGCACAGTGCCCCCTTTGTCAGGGACTCTTCAGCGGACAGGCCATCATGTCGGTACTTAGGAAATGTATACAAATAACTGCTGCAGGTATATGGCAATTTTTATTGCATTTCGAAGCTTTTGCCTAAACAAATTGCAGCAGTTATTTTCCGACAGTTCCTTAAAATAAAAACGGAGGTAGTTGAAATGACCTATGTCGAGTATCAGGAATACATGAGAAATTTTTTTGAACAGTATTATCAGAAGCTTTCGCAGAACGAAATCTGCGTGACGCTTCCTCTCGAGGAAGATGAAAAAGAAATGTGGAGCGACGACGCAGATCCTAATGAAGAATGGAAGAAATGGAAACTGGTTCCGGCCATGATTCCGGATGAGGAAATCAAAGAACTTGAAAGAGAGATTGGGGTTGAACTGCCTCTTTCCCTGAAGGCATTTCTGACTGTTACCCATCACTGTTTCAGTGATCCCATAGGGTACAATTCTGCAGCCGAACATTTTCAGGGAGTGAGGAATGCGTGGAACCCTGTTCTTGTGAGATGCGGCTATCTGCCCTTTGTATGGGATAAAGAGTGCTGTTTTATCCGTTGTATCCAACTGAAAAACATGCCGGAAGAAGAGAAGTGCGGTATTTATCAGATTGATCATGAAGAACTGTTTGACTTCAACGAAGACACAGTGACATCTGACGAAATAGACCAGTGCATGAAGTTCGTTTCCGAAAATCTCCTTACATATCTTGATGAGATACTTCATGACAGGGACCGTGATTCGCTGTGTGAAGCTTCTCAAAAAGCGGTGCTCAGGGTGTTAAAAGAAAAGTTTGGGTTTCAGAATTATGACGAGTTCTCAGACAAGATAGATATTGACGAAGAATTTACCAAAATAATTACTGCATTGAAACCAATTCAGGAACAGTATTCCATTTCAGATGAGGATCTGGAGGAAATGCTGTGGGGCCTGGAGTACTCTGCTGACTGGTGAGAAAATTCAAACATCTTAATTCCTTTGCAGGAAGATGAATGGATTTGCAACACTCCTGAAAATGGCATGTCCCGACCGGATCCCATAAAGGAAAAAGCTGTTGGAGCACTTGCTCACCAACAGCTTTGTAACACGAAAAATGGAAATAGCCCTGCTGTCTCAAGCTTTCTTCCTGATGTCCAGCAGAATCAGCACCAGACTCACCCCTGTGAGAAGATGCCCGATTCCCGCGATACCGGAGATAGAGGCATCCATTGCACGGCTCAGCTCCATTTCCCACACCTGGGTAAGCCCCCGGAGCAGAAATCCCAGAGCCGTCACATTCAGTCCCGCCTGATATGCAATCAGCGCTTTTTTTACCCTGCTCCCTGAAAAGGAAAAAGTCTTTTCCACCGTCATCAGCAACAGAAAAAAGAACATTCCCAGCAGAAAATAATGTGTATGTATCACAGATAGATTCGTCTTACCTGAAAAACCCTGGAATTTAGTAAATTCCCGGTAAAATATGCCAAATGCCATTGCCGCGGCTCCATACACCAGCGCAAGTGTTGCGTAGCGTTTTGTCATAATTTATCTCCTTCCTGTTTCCTGAATAAAAGCTTTATAAAACTGTTCACACATATTCAATGTGGAAATGCACCTCTTTTCCCTCCACCTCCATCAGGGCATAGGAAGGCCTGTGTCCCTCCTGCCGGGGATAGGAAATACTCCCTGGGTTCACCGCCGTGACCCCGCCCCCCTGGTCCACCACCGGCCTGTGGGTGTGCCCGTAGATCACCACGTCCGCTCCCCTGGCCGCTGCCTCCTGCTTTAGAAACTGGTTGCCCATGGACACATAATAATTATGCCCATGAGTGACCCACACCTTGCAGGGCCCCAGTTTCAGGTCCAGTTCTCTGGGAAGGCTGGAAAAGAAATCATTGTTCCCAAGTACTATCTGTACTGGACAGTCCGCCGCCTGGGCCAGAATATGCTCACTGCCCTCCACATCCCCGCAGTGGATCACCAGATCCGGTTTATGAATCTGAAGCACCTTAAAATAATTCTCATTTTTTCTGTGGGTGTCACTGACGATCAGTACCTTCATAGTTTTTTCAGTTCCTTTTTCATAAGCTGGAGCGCCCGTCCTCTGTGGCTGATGGAATTTTTTTCCTCCTCCGAAATCTCTCCTGTGGTCTTTCCCAGTTCCGGCACGTAGAAAATGGGATCATACCCAAACCCATTCTCCCCCTTGGGCTCATATCCCACCAATCCCTCGATGGTGCCCCTAACCACAATCTCTCTGCCGTCCGGCAGAACTGCCGCCACAGCACATACAAATCTGGCAGTGCGCTTCTCCTGGGATACCCCCTCCATTCTGGCGATAATATTGGCATTTTTTATGCTGTAAGAGGTATTCTCCCCCATATATCTGGCAGAATAAATCCCTGGCTCTCCGTTCAGATGATCCACCTCCAGCCCTGAATCATCCGCCAGAACGGTTTCCCCGCACAGAGCCGCCACAGCCCTGGCCTTGATCAGCGCATTCTCCTCAAAAGTCCTGCCATCCTCCTGGATCTTGGCCTCTATGCCTGCCTCTTCCATGGAGCGGATCTCCCATCCTGTATCCGCCCATATGGCTCTAATCTCCCTCATCTTGCCCGCATTTCCTGTGGCAAATATCATATCGCACCTCCCGGCGTGCCGTTCACACGCTTTCTTCCATTCCCCGCCCTGCCGTCCCCCGGCAGGCGCAATTCTCTTTCCTTTTTCTCACATGCTCCCCGCCCTGCCGTCCCCTGGCAGGCGCAGTTCCCATTCCTTTTTCACCATTCTCTTCCCTGCCAAATCCCCCCGCAGGCGCAGTTCCCTCTCCTTTTTCTCACATGCTCCCTGCCCTGCCGTCCCCCGGCAGGCGCAGTTCCCATTCCTTTTTCTCACATGCTCCCTGCCCTGCTGTCCCCCGGCAGGCGCAGTTTCCATTCCTTTTTCACCATTCTCTTCCCTGCCAAATCCCCCCGCAGGCGCAGCTCCCTCTCCTACTCACACACGCTCCTGAGTTCCCCGCCTCTCTCTGGGAGGCTTCGGCCCCAGGAACTGGTAGTAATAGGCTTTCATCATACCGTTATAAATCTTGCGGTTCCGGTCCGCCTTCCTGCCTATATCCCGCTGGGCCTCCTCATATGCCGAGATCAGGTACAGGCTCCAGGAGTCCAGCTGCCGGAACTTCTCCCCGATCATCCGGTACAGCGAAGGCATCTCTTCCTTGTCGTGAAGCCTCTCCCCATAAGGAGGATTTGTAATTATAAAACCATATTTTTTCGGATGGCTCAGCTGATCAATACCCCTTCTCTGAAAATGAATCATCCCCTCCACCCCTGCCAGCCTGGCGTTGGCCCTGGAGATGCTGACCATCTCATCGTCAATGTCATACCCCTGGATATCCGGCTTCACCCCCAGGTCCACCAGATCCTCCGCCTCCTCCAGAGCATCCTGCCAGACCTTCTGGGGAATCACATGCCCCCAGCTCTGAGCCGTAAAACTCCTGTGCATGCCGGGGGCCATATTCGCCGCCATCATGGCCGCCTCAATAGGAATGGTTCCACTGCCGCAGAAAGGATCCACAAGCACCCTCTCCCCGTTCCAGGGCGTCAGCATAATCAGCGCAGCCGCCAGATTCTCCGCTATGGGAGCCTTGGCCGTAAGCCTCCTGTATCCCCTCTTGTGGAGGGATACCCCTGTGCTGTCAATCCCCACCGTCACCCGATCCTTTAGCAGAAACACCCTCACAGGAAATTCCGCCCCTTCCTCCGGGAACCAGTTCACATGATAGACCCCCTTCAGCCGCTCCACCATGGCCTTTTTCATCACGGACTGAATATCCGAAGGGCTGAACAGACGGGACTTGACGCTGGCTGCCTTGGCCACCCAGAACTTCCCGTCCTCCGGTATGTACTCCTCCCAGGGGATGGCCTTGGTTCCCTGGAACAGCTCCTCAAAGCTCTCCGCCTGAAATTCCCCTGCCTTTACCAGGATCCTCTCCCCGGTCCGCAGGAAAATATTGGCCCGGCAAAGCGCCTCCTCATCCCCCATAAAAGTCACCCTGCCGTCCGCCACCTCGGTAATATCATACCCCAGGTCGTCTATCTCCCTCTTCAACAGGGATTCCATACCAAAATGGCAGGGAACAATCAATTCAAATCTTCTCATTTTTCACTTCATCCTTTCCCTGCAGGACAGCGCTGCCGGCATGTCCCCCAGGCTCCTTCAGTATACCTTCTTTTTCCCGATATGTAAATTCCCAAAATGCAAATAGGGACACCTGACAGTGTCCCTATCCCCGGAAGCTGCTTAGAAGTTGTCGTTCTGGCTGTTCTGGTTCTTGCTCTGGTTGTTGTTCTGGTTCTTGTTCTGATTCTTGTTGTTGTTCTGGTTGTTGTTCTGATTGTTGTTCTGGCTGTTCTTGCAGTTCTCGGAGTTGTTTGTGCTGTTGTTGTACTTATTGTTGTCCATTTCTTTCTTCCTCACATCCTGCCACCTCAGTGGCTCTTTACTGGTTATCGGTTACAGGAGTAGTATGAGAAGAACAAACCAAAAATATGCCGGACTTTTATGGTACTTTGGTACTATTTTATTTTTGCTCCTAATTCACCCAGTCCCGGAACAGTTTTACCAGAAAAACCACCACCAGAATGGGCAAAAGCACTGGAAGCAGCGCTGAGACAATGGAAAAAACCAGACTCAGCACCAACACCACCACCAGAATGAACAGTACCCCCCACACCCACAAAGGCACCCGGAAAACTATACCGGAAGACATTTCTTCCTGGGGACTGTCCTGCCGGTGCTTTCCCTTGTCTCCCCGCCGGCTTTTTCCGCTCCCGGCGGCATACTCACCCGAAGTCTCCCCGGAACCCTGAAATCCTCCGGTCTCCACGATGGTCCGGGCAATCAGCCTGGGATCTCCCAGGCCCGCAAGCACTTCTTCCTCGCCTTTTCCTTTGCGGATCTCTGTATTGATATAATCTTCATAGTAGCTCAGATTCTCCATCAGCTGCGCTGGGGACACCCTTCCATTCAGCGCCAGGCGCAGCTTTTCTAAAAATTCCTGTTTTGTCATGATCACCCACCGCCCTTTCCTGCACTGCACCAGAAGCGTAACACTAAAATCTGGAAAAGTCAATGCACATCCTGTCCCAATTGTATTGCAATCCCCCGCAGAAAATTGCTATAATGAATGATAAAGCCACGGGACTTTCCCCATCACAGCCAAAAAGGACAGCCCTGCGCAGAATTCTTATAGAAAAGGAGATACCACACTATGATTGACGAATCCAGGCTTGAAGAAGACGATGACGATGGTGTCATTCAATACTATATTGATTGGGGCGATGACAGATTTGATATAGAACAATGCCGTATTTCAGCCCAGTCAGGATATGCCTTTGCCCAGGACATGATGGGAAACTGTTATAAAAACGGCGTCTATGTCCAGAAAGATTTCGCCCAGGCCGTGGCATGGTTTGAAAAGGCAGCTCTCCAGGGCAACGCCGCCGCCCAGCGCAGCCTTGGGTACTGCTATAACGAAGGCCACGGCGTAAAACAGGATTATCAGAAAGCCGTGTACTGGTATACCCTGGGTGCGGAAGGCGGCGACATGGATGCCCAGCAGAATCTGGGAATCTGCTACGACTACGCGCATGGTGTAGAAGAAGATCCTCAGATGGCGGTAAAATGGTACACCAAAGCCGCACTCCAGGGACATGAAAACGCACAGTATAACCTAGGTGTCTGCTATGCAAAAGGCAGAGGGGTGGAACAGGATGATGAGAAAGCCGTGGAGTGGTACACCAAAGCCGCACTCCAGGGACAGATGGACGCCCAGAACAACTTAGGCTCCTGCTATCTGGATGGAACGGGCGTCGCCCAGGACAAGAAAGCAGCCATAGAATGGTACAGCAAAGCGGCCGCCCAGGAGAATTCCTACAGTCTGTACAACTTAGGAATCTGCTATTCCACAGGCAACGGTGTGGAGCAGGACTATCATAAAGCCCTGCAGCTGTTTCTGCAGGCGGCCTGGATGGGACATGCAAGCGCCCAGTTCCAGGTGGGAGCCTGCTACTGTGAAGGAGAGGGCGTCGAAAAAGATGATGTCAAAGCCGCCGCCTGGTACAGAAAAGCGGCCGAGCAGGGCAAGGCCGAGGCCCAGTACTGTCTGGGCTGGAGTTATAAAAAAGGCGAGGGTGTGGAAAAAGATCCTGAGGAGGCAGCCCGGTGGTTCCAAAAAGCCGCACAGCAGGGAGACGCAGATGCCCAGCTGATGCTTTCAAACTGCTATGACAGCGGCGAAGGCCTGGAACAGGACAGTGAACAGGCCTTCCAGTGGTGCGTCAAAGCCGCCGGACAGGGTGTGGCCGCCGCCCAGTACAACCTGGGTAACTTTTATAAAGACGGCAAGGGCGTAGCCAGGGATCCGGCCCAGGCAGTCCAGTGGTACCTGAAGGCAGCGCAGCAGGAAGATCCGGACGCCCAGCTTATTCTGTCAAAATGCTATGGCAACGGAGAGGGCGTGGAACAGGACACTGAGCAGGAGATCCAGTGGTGCACCAGGGCAGCGCAGCAGGGCCTGGCGGAAGCCCAGTACAACCTGGGCTGTTACTATGACACAGGAGAAGGTTTGGAACAGGACTCCCAGGCGGCGGTTTCATGGTACAGAAAAGCCGCAGAGCAGGGATACGCCTCCGCCCAGTACAACCTGGCATACGCCTACGATTTCGGCAGAGGCGTGGAACAGGACAGCCAGGAAGCCGTCAAATGGTACACCTGTGCGGCTCAGCAGGGAGATGCCTCCGCCCAGTGCAACCTGGCATACTGCTGTCAGAAAGGCAGGGGAACGGAGGAAGACCACGAAAAAGCAGTGGAATGGTACACCAAAGCCGCCCTCCAGGGCAACATCAACGCCCAGTACAGCCTGGGACTCTGTTACGAAAACGGCACGGGCGTGGAACAGGATCACTCTCAGGCGGTTCACTGGTTCGCCAAAGCCGCGCAGCAGGGGGACGCCGCCTCCCAGCGGATCATGGGATACTGTTATGAAAACGGTGTGGGCGTGGAACAGGATGAGGAAGAGGCGGTGGAGTGGTATACCAAAGCTGCTCTCCAGGGCAATGTTCTGGCACAGTTCCAGCTGGCGGTCTGCTATGACTCCGGCACAGGGGTGGAGCAGGACCATGAAGAAGCAATAAAATGGTTCTTACTGGCAGCCGAACAGGGCAATACCAGCGCCATGTGCAGCCTGGGATACCGCCTGCAGGAAGGCATAGGGGTAGAGCAGGACATGGAAGAAGGCGCCATGTGGTATGAAAAAGCAGCCAGAAAAGGCGACGTCACCGCCCAGCGCAACCTGGCCATCTGCTACAAAAAGGGCGAAGGGGTGGAACAGGATTTCTCCATGGCGGCCAAATGGTATGCCAAAGCCGCCAACCAGGGCAATGACAGCGCTCAATACAGCCTGGGAGTTCTGTACTACAACGGCCAGGGCGTCCCCCAGGATATGGACCAGGCCATCGCCTGGTTCCAGGAAGCCGCGGAACAGGGCAATCAGAATGCGCTGAAGGTCCTGGCAAAACTGGGCTTCTAAAACAGACCAACACATGGAAAAAGACGTTCCCCGGCTGTGGACTGCACCGGGGAACGCCTCCTTCACTGCTTTTCTTTCCTCAAAGATACCTTAATCTCATAGTCACTTATATCATAGGAACCGCGCATAAAATTTTGAACCATTTCTATTGCATTTTTTCTCGCCTTGTCCAGAAGCCCTTCTTCCACCGCTTTTTCTTCCTCACTTTTTTTGAGATCCGCAAATGAATCCGCCACATCGGAGACGCTGATTGGGTTAAAAATATTATTGCTCTCATCATATAGTTTGAAGCTGTCCTGATCCACATCAGAACTGATGATTTCCGCATCCGGAAGGCTAACTGTTATTATTTTCTCTTCGTCATTTTTGTCAATCTGAATCTCCTCAAAGTCAATTCCGGCCATGATATTCCCGTCGTAGCTGTATATAAAGCTTGCTGTGGTAAAAGGAATTTTAAACCCCTGTATCTCCCTTGAACTTTCCACCTGTTCCACATGGGTATATCTATATTCTGCAGTACATAATTTTCCGATTCTCATCATATTGTACTGTATTGTTTCACCGGAGATTTCAACTTCTTTCTCCACTACCTTCTCAACATTTACCTCTCTCACAACCTCCACTGTTTTAACCTGTTTGCTGTAATAGAATTTTGTTCCCAAAAATACAAGAAAACACGCTCCCACCGCAGCCAGCAGGCTCATCCCGGCATGCACAAACTTCTTCATTTGTTTTCCCCTTTACATACAAAGTCTACCCCATGGCCTACAGCCAGCCAGTCACCAATACCGCCAGGTAAAACAACAAGATGAGCATTAACGCCGTCCCCACAATGATCAGCAATGCTTTCTTCATACCCTGTACCACCTTTCCCCGCAAAGCACCTCCCGGGCCAACAAAACTGATTTTTGGAAAATGCAAAGCGCACCATGCCTGTCCAAAGAAAAATGGCGGGAACTCCTGTTTTAAAGGTTTTCCCGCCAAACACACTGTCCGCATCTATAGACCTGCTATAACGTGCGTTAGAGGATTCGAACCCCCGACCTTTTGGTCCGTAGCCAAACGCTCTATCCAGCTGAGCTAAACGCACACGCGCTGCAGTAACCCCTGCAACAGTATTAATCATACCCCCTTCCAGTGAAAATGTCAAGTCCCATTTTAAAATTTCTTTTAAAAAAAGTATGGTTTTTCCATTTTCTGTGCTATACTGTTAAGGTGGTTTTAAAGAAATACACAAGGAGGACGCATATGCTTGAATTACAGAATCTCTCCTTCCAGGTATCCGACGATACCGCCAGGCACAAAGAGATCATCAAGGATGTAAGCCTGACCTTCGGCGACCATGCCTTTATCGCCATCACCGGTCCCAACGGCGGCGGCAAATCTACCCTGGCCAAGTTGATCATGGGCATAGAACAGCCCACATCCGGCAGGATACTCTTTAACGGCAGGGACATTACCAAAATGAATATCACCCAGCGGGCGGATCTGGGGATCAGCTTTGCCTTCCAGCAGCCAGTGCGCTTCAAAGGCCTCAAAGTAAAAGACCTGATCACCCTTGCCGCCGGGAGCAAAGTAAAACTCTCCGGCGCCTGTGACTACCTGTCCAAAGTTGGCCTGTGTGCCAGGGACTATATAGGCCGGGATGTGGATGCCAGTCTCTCCGGGGGAGAACTGAAACGTATAGAGATCGCCACCATCATCGCCCGCAACACTCCCCTCTCCGTCTTCGACGAGCCGGAGGCAGGGATTGACCTGTGGAGCTTCAACAATCTGATCCAGGTTTTTGAGGAGATGCACCGTGAAAGCGACAACTCTCTGATCATCATCTCCCACCAGGAGCGTATTCTGAATATCGCGGATGAGATAGTCGTGTTGTCGGAAGGCAGCGTACAGGCCAGAGGCCGCAGGGAAGACATCCTTCCCGACCTGCTCAAAGGCACCGAGAGCTGCAAGTTTTTTCAATGACACATCACAGGTACACCATAAAACACCAAATTCTAAAGGAAACGAGGTTAGCCAATGGACGAAATACAGAAAAACCTGTTAGAGCAGGTGGCAGGCCTGCATGAGATGCCTGCCGGAGCCTACAATATCCGCGCCAACGGCCGGAGCACAGACCGTGTGACCACCGCCCATATCGACATCGTGACCAAGGAAGACAAACAGGGCATTGATATAGTCATCAAGCCCGGGACGAAAAACGAGAGCGTTCACATTCCGGTGGTTTTAAGCCAGAGCGGTTTGACCGAAATGGTTTACAACGATTTCTATGTGGGAGATGACTGCGACGTGACCATTGTGGCCGGCTGCGGCATCCACAACAGCGGAGACAGCGACAGCCGCCACGACGGCATTCACACATTTTACATAGGAAAAAACTCCCATGTAAAATATGTGGAAAAACATTACGGAAGCGGCGACGGCCGGGGCAGCCGCATTATGAACCCGGAGACGGTGGTGGAAGTGGGAGAAAACAGCTTTATGGAGATGGAGACCGTCCAGATCAAAGGCGTTGACTCCACCAGACGCTCCACCAGGGCAAAGCTTGCCGACGGCGCCAGGCTTGTGGTGACGGAAAAGCTCATGACCCACGGCGCCCAGACCGCCGAGACCTCCTTCCACGTAGATCTGGACGGAAAGGACTCCAGCGCCAACATCATCTCCCGCTCTGTTGCCAGGGACGACTCCAGGCAGCTCTTCCTGTCCAAGATCAACGGCAACAGCCGCTGTAAAGGTCACTCCGAGTGTGACGGCATCATTATGGACAGGGCGGTCATCAGCGCAGTGCCCGAGATCACAGCCGCAGACCTGGACGCAGAGCTGATCCACGAAGCCGCCATCGGCAAAATCGCCGGGGAGCAGCTGGTCAAGCTCATGACCCTGGGACTCACCGAGGCAGAGGCAGAGGCCCAGATTGTAAACGGGTTCCTCAAATAGCGGGCTGCCCCCCAGGGCACGGCAGCCCTCCCTGAAGGCAGCATAATATTTGGATACTGTTTGAACACAGTTCCTGAGAATAAGGCAGATACCTCCTGGAAAAGATAGTTACAAGACAATTCCGGGAGGTATTTTCATGCATAAAGATACATTAAAAACCATTTCACGAAACACGCAGACCATGGACGGCTGCCAGGCCGCCGCCCATGTGGCTTACGCCTTCAGCGAGGCAGCAGCCATCTTCCCCATCACCCCCTCTTCTCCCATGGCGGAGCTCTGCCATGAGTGGGCCTGTGCAGGCCGGGAGAATCTCTTTGGCCAGTCCATGGTCATTTCTCAGATGCAGTCGGAGGCAGGAGCCGCCAGCGCCGTACACGGAGCGCTGCTGGCAGGCTCCCTGGCCTCCACCTTCACCGCTTCTCAGGGGCTTCTGCTCATGCTCCCTGCCCTGTACCGCATGGCAGGGGAGCTTCTGCCAGGTGTGATCCATGTGGCCGCCAGAACCATCGCCACCCACGCCCTGTCCATCTTCGGGGATCACTCTGACATCTACGCCTGCAGACAGACCGGCGCGGCCATATTCTCCCAGAGCAGCGTCCAGGAAGTTATGGACCTGGCGCCTGTGGCACACCTGGCAGCTTGGGAGGGACGGATCCCCTTTCTGAACTTTTTCGACGGCTTCCGCACCTCCCACGAGCTGCACAAAATCCAGGTCTGGGACTATGCCCAGCTGAAAGAAATGCTGGACATGGAAGCGGTATCCAGGTTCCGGGCCCGCTCCCTGGATCCCTCCCAGGGCAGGGCATACGGCTCCGCCCAAAATCCCGACATTTTCTTCCAGGCCAGAGAAGCCTCCAATCCCTACTACCTGGCCCTGCCGGAGATAGTGGAAAAGCAGCTGGAGAAGATCAACCAAAGACTGGGAACCTCCTATGGCCTCTTTGACTATTACGGTTCTCCCTGCGCCCGGCATGTGATCATCGCCATGGGCAGTATCTGTGAAACCGTAAAAGAGTACATTGACAGCATGCCAGAAGAAAAATACGGCCTGATCAATGTACATCTGTACCGGCCTTTCAGCGGAAAACACCTGGTGGAGAAACTTCCCAAAAGCGTCAGGCAGATCACCGTGCTGGATCGCACCAAGGAACCCGGCGCCCCCGGGGAACCCCTGTACCTGGACGTGTCGGCGGCTCTGCTCCAGCAGGGAATTGCTCTCAGCTGCCAGTCCTGGGAGTTTTCTGAAAAAGATACGGCAAAAAATGACACTTGTGTCACTTTTTCCGCGCAATCCCAGGCCCACAGCGCCAAACCTCACACAGAGGGCGCCGGAACCCCTGTCAAAACCTCTGACACCTGCTCTGACAGTCCCTGTCCCAGGGCCGGCTCCCCTGTCAGGATACTCTCCGGGCGCTACGGACTCAGCTCCAAGGACACCACCCCGGACCAGGTGGCGGCAGTGTACCGAAACCGGACAAAGTCACCCTTTACCCTGGGCATTCAGGACGATGTCACCCACCTGTCCCTGGAACTGCCCGCCCTTTCCGTCACAGCCCCTGACGACATTGTCTCCTGCAAATTCTGGGGCCTGGGAGGGGACGGCACTGTCAGCGCCACCAAGAACGCCATCAAGATCATAGGCAATCACACGGACATGACCGCCCAGGGATACTTTGAATATGATTCCAAGAAATCCCGGGGCCTCACCATCTCCCATCTGCGCTTTGGCAAAAGCCCCATCCGCAGTGCCTACCTGATCCACAGCGCCGACTTTGTGGCCTGCCATAACCCTGTGTACCTGCACAAATATGACATGGTCCAGGAGATCCGGGAGGGCGGCGCCTTCCTGCTGAACTGCTATTATAAAGAGGAAGATCTGGAAAAATACCTGCCCCAGGGAGTGAAAGCCTGCCTGGCCCGGCGGCATATCCGCTTCTATGTAATAGACGCCATAAAGATAGGCAAAGAGATTGGGCTTAACAGCAAAATCAGCACCATTCTGCAGGCGGCATTTTTCGCCGTCTCCGGCCTGCTGCCCCCGGAGGACGCCAAACGCTGGATGAATGAGGCGGCGGAAAAAAGTTATGGAAAAAGCGGCGGCAGAATCCTGGAGATGAACCGCCAGGCCATCCAGCGTGGCTTTCAGGAGGTGGCACAGATCCCGGTGCCGGAAGCCTGGAGAGACTGCGCCGGTGAAAACACCTCCCTCCAGGCCGCCCTGGACAATGCCGTCCTGCCGGACCGCCCGGAAATGGTGGACTATGTCAGGAAGATTCAGCAGCCGGTGACGGATCAGCGGGGCAACGAGCTCCCCGTGTCCGCCTTCCTGCCCTACGCCGACGGCTATACCCCGCCGGGAAGCACCGCCCACGAAAGGCGGGGAGTGGCCACGGAAATCCCTGTGTGGAAACCGGAAAACTGCATCCAGTGCACCCGCTGCTCCTTTGTGTGCCCCCATGCGGTGATCCGCCCTGCCGCCCTGAACCAGGAAACCCTGGCCCAGGCTCCTTCGGACCTCCGGACCATTCCCATGGCCGGCATGGAGGGGTACGCCTTTGCCATCACCGTCTCCCAGGCAGACTGCACCGGCTGCGGCACCTGCGCGGCCATCTGCCCTGGAAAGCAGGGAGAGAAAGCCCTGGAGATGGTGCCCATCCATGAGCACCGGGAAAGCCAGCATCTCTTCGACTACTGCAAACCCCTGCTGCCCTCCAGGGAGGCTGTGGAAAAATTCCGCCCCGACACCCTTAAGGGCAGCCAGTTCCAGCGCCCTCTCATGGAGTTTTCCGGCGCCTGCGCAGGCTGTGGGGAGACTGCCTATGTGAAGCTCCTCACCCAGCTCTTCGGCCCCCGAATGTATATTGCCAACGCCACAGGCTGCAGTTCCATCTGGGGCAACTCCGCTCCCTCCTGCGCCTATGCCCTGGACGGGGAAGGTCACGGCCCCGCCTGGTCCAACTCCCTCTTTGAGGACGGGGCAGAATTTGGCTATGGCATGTTGATGGCCCAGGAGGTGGCAGCCAGAGCCGGGAGGCGTTCCCTGGACACCATACAGTGGGTTATCGGTGGGGACGGATGGGCCTACGACATCGGCTTCGGAGGCCTGGACCATGTGCTGGCCAGCGGCAGAAACATCAATATCCTGGTGCTGGACACGGAAGTCTATTCCAACACCGGCGGCCAGGCCTCCAAAGCCACCCCCACGGGATCCACGGCAAAATTCGCCCTCCATGGCAAAAAGACCCGGAAAAAAGACCTGGCCTCCATGGCCATGACTTACGGCAGCGCATATGTGGCCCAGGTTGCCATGGGCGCGGACCTGAACCAGACCCTCCGCGCCTTCACCGAAGCCGCCGCCTACCCGGGCCCTTCCCTGGTCATCGCCTATGCCACCTGCATTTCCCACGGACTCAGGGCCGGGCTGGGCAGCACGCCCCACGAGGCCAGAAAAGCTGTGGATGCAGGCTACTACCACCTGTTTCGCTTCAATCCCTCTCTGGCAGAACAGGGCAAAAACCCCTTTGTGCTGGACAGCGGCGAACCCAGCCTGGACTACCAGGACTTCCTGGACGGAGAGATCCGGTATGATGCGCTGAAACGCTTCTCTCCGGAGGAGGCACAGGCACTCTTTCAGAAAGCTGCCTCCCAGGCAAAGGAACGGTACCTCTACCTGAAAAAGCTGGAAAGTCTGTATGCTCCAGAAGGATAAACCGGAATATATTTAGACCGGGCAAAAACGGCATGCCTCCCTCTGGGACATGCCGTTTTTATTTCACAGACTCTTCTTCTGAAACAGTGCCACCGCCGCCAGCACATTTCCCACCGCCAGAACTCCGCCCACTGCCAGGGCCGCCCCGTACTCCTCCAGACCGGACATTCCTGCCAGCAGCGCCGGAGACTCCAGCAGATATGTGGGCAGGTATTCCCGAAAGGCCGGAAACAGCCCCAGCACATACACCCCTGCAAACACCGCCCCCACCGACAGCAGCACCGCCGGAGTTCCCTGAAACAGAGCTGAGGCCGCAGGTATCACGGTCAGAAGCCACAGCCCCAGCATATACAGGCAGAAGGCCGCAAAAAACACATGGCTGACCTTCCCATTGTCCCAAAAATACTCGTTGTAGCCATAAGTGATCCAGAAGCTCACCAGGTATCCTCCCGTCCAGGTAAGGCTCAGCACCGCCGTCTTGGCGATGACAATCTTCCACCGCTCCAGTCCCTTTGTGACCATGTTGAACAGAGTCCCCTTCTGATACTCCCCTGTAAAAGAACTGCCCGAGAGCACCACCAGAATCAGCAGCGCCATGGGCATATTTTTAAAAAACTGTGCCCAGGAGGTCATGGCGTCCACCTCCACTCCCACCACCATCATACCGCTGTCGGCCAGCTGATCCGCCATCATCTCCATCATCCAGGGGGTGAGCTTTGCCATAGCAGGATTCATAATGCCGAAACAGGCGAAACACACCGCACAGACCACAAATCTCCCTGTGCGGAACAGCTCCAGAAACTCTTTTTTTGTAAAAGCCGCCAGACCTCTCATTTTCCCACCACCTCCATAAACAGCTCCTCCAGAGTGGGCTCCAGGAATTCCATCCGCCGCACAGGCAGGGCATTCTTCCACAAAAGCCCCATCAGCTCCTGCACCTGTCCCTCCTCCGCCTGGGGCACCAGAATTTTCCCCTTGTCCCCAGGCACAGCCTCCGGGTACAGTCCCAGGAACTTCTCTTCGTCCCCCTCTCTGAGGAATTCCACCTCCAGACTTCCCTTTCTGGTTCCCCGGACCTCCTCCAGGCTCCCCTCCAGAACCACCGAGCCCCCGTGAAGGAACCCAATCCGGTCACAGATGCGCTCCACATCGGAGAGAATATGGGTGGAGAACAGCACGGTGGTATGTTCCCTGACCGACTGCAGAATCTCCAGAATCTCCTTCCTCCCCACCGGGTCCAGGGCCGAGGTGGGCTCGTCGCAGATCAGCAGGCGGGGACTGTTCATCAGCGCCTGGGCGATGCCAAGCCTCTGTTTCATCCCCCGGGAAAATCCCCCTATTCTTCTATTTACGCCCTCCAGTCCCACCTGACACAGCAGTTCCCCGCTCCTCTTTCTAATCTCCTGCCTGCCCATCCCCGTGACCTGCCCGCACAGGTCAAGATACTCCGCCGGTGTCATAAAACTGTAGAATTCCGGCACATCGGGAAGGCAGCCTATATGCCTGCAGGTGTCGCCCCTGCCGTAGACCACCCTCTCCCCGTTTACCAGAATTTCTCCCTGGTCGGCTCTCAGCAGTCCCAATATCATCTTCATTGTTGTCGTCTTCCCCGCACCGTTCTGCCCGATAAACCCGAACACCGAGTGCTCCGGCACGGAGAAAGTCAGATCCTTCAGCACCTGGTTTTTCCCAAATGCTTTGGAAACATGACTGATCTGTAAAATATCCATCAGCTCTCCTCCCGCCCCAGCACGAAATAAAGAATGGGCCCCACAAACTGCAGCCCCACAAGAACCACCACAATCCACAGGGCGCGGCTTCCTCTCTTATAAGTTTTGTGGGTCAGAATATGCCACAGGGTATACCCCACCAGTGCCAGCTGCACCACAATCAGAGGAATCAAAAACGGTAAAATTTCTGTCAGCTTCTCAATTTCCACAGTATTCATATCAGCGCATCTCCTTCAGTCTCTTTTTCAATCTCTCAAACTTTTGATCCCCCTCCAGAACGGCAAACTCCGGGCCGTCAAAGGTCTTTCTCACATCTTCCAGCACCGCCTGCCTGCTGCGGGGCGCTCCGGGGCCGGTGCCCAGTTCCTCAATCCATCTGTCCACCCGGTCAAAATAGCCGTCCCCGTGCAGAAGGATCTCCTCCCCGGAAAGCAGTTCCGAAATGCAGGACACATACTTCTCCCCATGGGCCACAGCCTCCTCCTTCTTCCCTTGCCGCAGAAAGCACAGCATGGCCTGGTACTCAAACACAGCGCCGCTGTTTGGGTTGAGCTTTTCCAGGTCATAAGCCCCGGCCAGCTGCTCCACCCGCCGGATTGTCTCCCGGCCCCTTTCCGGATCCTTCCCCTGGAGGGAAAGGTACACTGCGGCATCGGACACCAGGGCCAGAAGGCTGCCGTGCATGCAGGCCTGCAGATATCCCAGCGCGTCCTCCTCCCTGCCCAGCATCATGTAAGCCTGGGTGAGAAGCACACTGTCCCGAAACTGGTAAGGCCTGGCGGCCTCCCCCAGGGCCTCCACCACCTCCTGGGCCTTTCCCAGCTGCAGCAGGGCAAAGGCATACAGCCCCAGGACCTCACTGCAGATCGCCACATCCCTGCAGTTTTCCCGAATGTGGCCGCACAGCCTGCAGACTTCTGACAATACCCCTGCCTGCTCCTCCCTGCTCCCTGCCATTCCCACATGGTTCACCCACACTCCGCAGACCTGGGCCAGAAACGGATAGCAGGAGTAATAGCGCTTCACATAGTCCCTTGTCTTCTCCATCACTTCCCCAAAAGGCCGGGAGACAAAATCCGCCGCAAACTCCTGGTAAAGCTTCCTGCACTGCTCCCTGGAAAGCTGGGGCCGGTATCCTATGAGTTCATCCACCGTGACGTCAAACAGGGACGCCAGCCGGGGCAGCAGCAGAATATCCGGAATGCTCTGTGCCGTCTCCCACTTGGACACAGCCGCCTTAGTTACTCCCACAAAATCCGCCAGCTGCTCCTGGGTCAGCTTTCGCTTCCGGCGCAGACGGATAATATTTTCAGACAGGTTCATTCCATTCATTTCCGTGACCTCCTATGCCTATCATCATACCTGTTTGGGGCATTTATTGCAATGGAACCTCAGGATACCGGGCCATAAAAAAGTCAACTGTCAGGAAACTCTGCCAAAAGTCCGCAAAAGACTTTTTCAAACACACTCTGATATAGTATAATAAATACTTGTCAGAGAATACACTCCGGCAAATCCCAGACAGGAGGCTGCATCACATATGACAGAAGAAGATAGAATTTCAAACGCAATTCAGAACTTTCTTACTCTCTACACCGGCAGTCAGCGCAAAAATCCCAGGCTCTGGATGGACTATTTCACCTCCACAGCCTTCCTGGACGCTGCTCTGAATCCGGCTTTTACCGCCCGGCTGCTGGAGGAGATTACCCTGAGAACCCGGGAATATCCCCCAAACAGGGAATTTGCCGCCTGGCTCTCCATCTCCTACCTGTTCACTGAGGAGCTTGTGGAAGATGCTTCCCATCCGGATGGGCGCAGACGGCAGACTCAGCTGTACCAGGGAGCAGAGTTTGAAGGCCTCCAGGACATTCTCCAGATTGCTGCCCTGAGTCCCCTGCCCAGACGCCCTGCCGGAAACGAGCTGGCCCTGCTTACCAGCTTTACTGAGTACAGGCAGCTTTGCTCCCTGGCGGACAAAGGGGTATGGGACGAG
Organism: uncultured Acetatifactor sp.; assembly: GCA_910587755.1. Taxonomy (GTDB): domain Bacteria; phylum Bacillota; class Clostridia; order Lachnospirales; family Lachnospiraceae; genus Acetatifactor. The sequence goes on from CAJUNZ010000039.1 coordinate 18,829, forward strand.
GAAGCCCTGGAACAGGCCCAGGCCATCCTGGACCGCTATATCCTGACATATATAAAGGACAATTGTGTCAAAAGTGAGTGGAACCATGTGGAGCGCCACCCTGCAGGGCTGCGCCTGCTGGATCACTTTTTTGACAGGCAGGGGCAGATTCTTCCGGAAGAACTCTATGGCATTCTCTGGGAGTGCCTGAATCTGAAAGACGCCCAGACAGGAAAGGCCAAACTCCTCTATGGCAGGCTGCGGGAACTTGTGCTGAAAAGAATCCCTTCCATAGAGACCCAGATCCAGGAAGATTTCAGTCCCCTTTTCTGGGCCTACAGCCAGTACCGTTTTGCCTGCTTCGGCCTGGAGGAGCCAGACGACCAGATCACCGCCGCCACGGAGAGCTTTTTTGGGCGGGAAGACCTTCACAGGGCATTCCAGACCCGTACTTTTGTGGAGAACTACCTTCTGCGGCTGTGGCTGAGACCAGGCTGCAGCAGCTGCTTCCTTCACGCTGTCATGGCCTACTATGAAGAGCATCCCAAAGCTCCCCGGGCCGGACAGGTTCGGCGTCTGGCGGAGAAGCTGCTGAAAAACAGGCTGGTCCGGCAGCAGATCGACGAAGATCTGGAGGAACCCCTTCCGGATCGTCCCCGCCTGTCCTGCCGTCCTTTCCTCCGGCACTGGCTCAGCACCGGCTTTTACGCCGCCCAGGACCGAGACACAGGGCTATCGCTGACAGATTATATGGAAGAATCCTTTCCCTGCCTGCCCCAGTGGAACCTGCGTTTCCTGACCACAATGGACGGCAATTTCCGCCCCAGACGTGTGGCCGCCACCCTGGAGGATACCCCGGTGGAAATATTCTTCCATCTCCACTACCAGGAATTCCGCCTGGACCATAAACCCGTGTACCGTCCTTCCCTGGCCTGGCAGTCCCTTGCAGCTCTTTCGGAGGACTCTGACCTGTATTTCTTCCTGCTTCCCATTGCCTGGGCCCCCGGCGACTGTTTTGAGGACGTGCATAAGGAGACGGCCCGCCGCCTGAAGGCCACAGCCGCTCCCAGGGAAGACTCCTCCCGGATCGCCTCCTTCCTGGCAGACCGGGTGTGCCGTCTGCCGGCCCAGGAACAGACAGGGGAGGAAAGAGATACCCCGGCCGCTCTTCCCCTGGAACTTTTCGCGGAGAACAAAGAGCACCTGTACGGCTGCAGCTGGGACCCTGTGCAGGGGATTGTCACCCTGTTTGAGCAGACGGCATCGGGGCGGACACCGCTGCCAGGAGGCCCCGGGAAAATCTCTGATCCCGACGGCGCCCTGTCCCTGGCCCGGCAGCTTCTGGAGGAAGCCCTGTCCCCTTCCGGCTTTGGCCTTCCCCTTCTGACACAGCTGCCCTCTCTGGTGCAGGTACAGCCTGTCTGTGCCCCGAAAAAAACGCTGGAGAGCCAGGAAATCACCCAGGGAAAACTCAACGGCCTTCTGGAGGATTTCCGCCAGGCACGGCTGGAGCGCCTGGAATTTGCCTGGTCTTATGGGGCGCTGGTCTTTCTCAAAGACGGGGAAAAATATGCCTGTCTCTATTTTGACCACCCCCGGGAAACTTATTACTGCCTGCTCTCCATGCCCGATGTGTACAGCACCGTGGACTCCAGCCGCGTAAAATATCTGCCCTTCAGACTGGGACACCTGCCGGATTATACCCTGCACCAGGAGCCCGCCTCCATCCTCTGCCGCATGGAGATGGTCTTTCGGCAGCTGGGGCAGGGACAGCCGCCAAAGACCATGGTGGACAGAGAATTCTTATGGTCTTCCAGCGTAAGCCTCAACAGTACAGACCATAAGTACAGAATGGCCATGCAGAAACTGGGGGCATTTCCCGTCCAGGAGACCCAGAGCCGTCTACAGGCAAAGTTTGTCTTCTCCCGGTATCCGGATGAGATGGAAACCCAGACCACTGCCGGAGTATGCGCCAGGCTGAGCCTCACAGGCAAGAACCGCAGTCAGGCCCTCTGGGTGCTCTCGGAATACATACAGAAAAAATATACCCTCCTGCGGCTGACCTGGATGCCCCTGTATCCGGGGGAGGCCTGGTATCCCTTTCACATGGTGCTCCTCCAGGAAGAGGGCCGGTACATGATGGCGTATCTGCGGGAGGACATAAAGCGGGCAGAGTTCTATGTGGGAGATGTGGAGGCCTACGCAAATACAGAAGGCGCGGACTATCTCAAGGACGACTTCCTGGGCCACACTGTTCCCGCCTACCTGATTCATCCAAACCCCTGCCGCATCCGAAACTGCCTGGATCTCATCCTGGACAACCTGGAAGATCTGCCCTCCATCACGGAACAGTCTGATCAGTTTGCCCTGGAACGCCCGGTAAATCCCCGTCCTTACGACCAGATCCGCCGGATCTTGATAAAAGATCAGTGCCCGGAACCATAGCCAGACCTTCAAGGCAACCGCATTCAAGCGCACGCTGAAACAGGGCATGGTGGACTCTCTCCCCCATGCCCTGAAATCACTGAGTTTTCTTTCTGTACAGCTCCACACCCTTCTCCAGACGCTCCAGTCCGTCCATCAGCCTCTCCCTGGGACAGGCCGGGTTCATGCGGATAAAAGACTTACCGCAGGCGCCGTACTCCTCCCCCTCTGTCAGGTAAAGACCTGTCTCCCTGCGGATGAATGCCGCCAGATCTCCCGCGTCTTCCGCCACTGCGCTGCAATCCAGCCACAGAAGGTAAGTGGCCTGGGAAGGCACCACTCGCAGCATGGGCAGCTTCTGCTCTACAAAACGCCGCACACAGCGCTTATTTTCCGCCAGGTACTCCCGCACCTCCTCCAGCCATTCCTCTCCCTGGGTAAACGCCGCCACAGCAGCCCCCACGGCAAAGGCATTGGGTTCCGCCACCTCGTCGGTGTTCAGCCCCCGATACATCTTGTGCCGGAGCACAGGATGAGGAACCATCACCGCCGCAGTCTGGAGCCCCGCCAGATTGAATGTCTTGGTGGGAGCCATGCAGGTGACGCTGTTGTCCCTGCACACCTGGGACACCGAGGCAAAAGGCACATACTCACATCCAGGATCCGTCAGATCACAGTGGATCTCATCTGACAGCACAATCACATGATGCCTGGCACAGAGCTCCCCAATGCGCCCAAGTGTCTCCCTGTCCCAGATCTTTCCCACAGGATTGTGGGGATTGCACAGAAGCATCAGCGTAGTCTGAGGATCCGCAAGCTTCCTCTCCAGGTCCTGAAAGTCAATGGAATAGACTCCCTTCTCATAGACCAGAGGACTCTCCAGCACATTTCTCCCGTTATTGCGGATGGAATTGAAGAATATATTGTATACCGGCGTCTGAATGAGCACATTTTCTCCCACAGAGGTCAGCTTCCGCACAGCGCTGGATATGGCGGGCACCACCCCCATGCAGAAAATCAGCCAGTCCCTCTCCATCTCCAGCCCATGGCGGCGGCCCCACCATCCCCTGTATGCCTCATACCATTCCTCCGGCACCACACTGTAGCCAAAAATACCATGATCCACCCGGGTCCTTAGAAACTCCCTGATCTCAGGAGCCGCCTCAAAATCCATGTCCGCCACCCACATGGGAAGCTCATTCTCCGCCACGTCCCACTTCAGGGAGCCTGTCCCCCTTCTCTCCGTGAGCCTGTCAAAATCGTATTTCATCTTCTCCTGCCCTTCCCGTCTCCCGAACGTCTACTGCTCCCAGGAAGCTCTGTCAGATTTCTTCAGGATCTCCCCTGCCTCAATCCTGGTCTGATCAATCCTCACCTTCCTGCCGTCCATAATCAGCTCCCCAATCCGGTCAGCCCGTATAATACCCCCTTTGGGATTGAACACACTGTCCACGGAGCCAATGATCTCCACATCTGCCTGGGAATACTCAAAAGCCAGGTTGGTATTCAGCAGGCGGCAGTTTTTCATCACAAGATTGTCAATATAGCACATACCCTGAATACTCTCAACCGTACAATTCACCAGGGTGATGTTTCTGGAATTCCATCCCAGGTACTCCCCTGAGATAAAAGAATCATACACAGTCACATTCTCCGCATTCCAGAAGGCATCTTTGGACAGCAGCCTGGAATTGCGGATCTCAATGTCGGAACCACCGTCAAAGCTGTAGTTTCCCACCAGCTCAAAGTTTTTCACTTTCAGACCGCTGCTGTTCATGGCAAAATAATCCCCCCTGGCCATGACCCGCTCCATCTCAATGTCCTGGCAATTCCAGAGAGTCTCCCCTGCATTGGGCATGTCCACATTGTGCAGTACAATGCCCCTGGAACGCCTGAAAGCCTTGGGCGCCTCAATGATGGTATCTGAAATGTGAATATTCTCCGTATACCAGATGCCCGCACGGGCCATCTCAAAAAAGGCAGAATCCTTTATCTCCACGTCCGAACAATACCACAGAGGATATTTCCACTTAAATAATGTATTGTCTATTTTCAGTCCCCGGCTCTCCTTCAGGGGAGACTCCCCGTCGGCAAAAGTACAGTAGGCAATATGGCAGTCCTCCGCCTGAAATAACGCCCTCTCCCCGGTCAAAAGCTGTTGATTGATCTCTCTCATGTTCTGCCTCCTTGTTCTCTCTTTCCTGTTTTACTCAGTTTTTGCGGAAAAAAATGCAACCCCGATAGCCCCGGGTCCCACATGGGTGCCGATGGTGCCGCCCACGCTGGCCGTTTCCAGCGCATCCACAGAGTGCTTCCAAAGAGCCTCATTGTCCGCAATATATTTCTGCAGCATGACATCGCTGAACCCTGTATAGCCCAGGACAAAAGGCATCTCAAAATCAATGCCGCCTGTCTGACGAATCTGCTCTGCAAGCAGGTTGTTCCCCTGTCTGGAGCCTCTGGCCTTTCCAAGGATTGCCACTTCTCCCCCCTGGATGGCAATCACAGGCTTGATGGATAAAAGACTTCCCGCCAAAGCCGCCGCCTTTGAGATACGTCCGCCCTTTTTGAGGTATTCCAAAGTATCCAGCAGCGCGATCAGACGAATTCTGGACTTATCCGTCTCCAGCCGCTCCAGGATTTCCTCATAGGACAATCCCTTCTCAATCAGCCTCAGAGCGTACTCCACCAGAGCCCTCTGGCCGATACTGGCATTTTCACTGTCCACCACCTTCACCGTATCCTCATACTCCTGGGCCGCCAGATTGGCGTTCTGCCAGGTGCCCGAAAGCTTTGAGGAAAGTGTAATCACGATGGCCCTGTCTCCCTGAGCCTTTACTTTCCTGTAAATTTCCTCAAAGGTAAAGGGAGGTACCTGGCTGGTAACAGGAAGCTCGTCCGATTCAATCAGCTTCTCATAAAACATTCTGTGAGTCAATGTCACACCGTCCTGGAACTCCTCTTCACCAAAGGTGATGTTGATGGGAAGTATGATCAATTCCTCCCGATTATTATCCGTAATATCCGATGCGGAATCCGTAATAATCCTGACCATAAGGCTCTCCTCTCCCAGTCTGGCATTTATTGCCAGGCCGTCTTTTCATTATAGTAGATTCTCTCCCAAAACGCAAGACTTTGCCCATGGAAGAGTTTACTCATAAAATCTCAGAAAATACAAAAAACTCAATCTTTATAGATTGAGCTTAAAATAAGCGACCCAGATCGGACTCGAACCGACGACCTCCGCCGTGACAGGGCGGCGCTCTAACCAACTGAGCCACTGGGCCAGACAATATATCGCGGCGAGATTACTCTCAAATGGACCTTCGGGGACTCGAACCCAGGACCGACCGGTTATGAGCCGGTTGCTCTAACCAACTGAGCTAAAGGTCCGCAAATTTATAAAATGACTCCAACGGGAATCGAACCCGTGTTACCGCCGTGAAAGGGCGATGTCT
>CAJUNZ010000040.1 GCA_910587755.1 uncultured Acetatifactor sp.
GCTTGCCCGGCCTGCTTTCAGGTAGGTCGCTGGACGCGGCTGGCGACAGCCGTGCAAGATAGATGATCATTCATGACAGAACCCGGCTTATCGTTCTGCTCACCGCTTATAAATTCATGCATCTTCTATATTTTTTAAAATATTTTCCTCTGTTAAGACAAAATAGTTGAATATGAACGGATTTTATGGTAAAATGTGGAAGACGGCCATGGGGGCCTGCCCACAGCGACAGACTGCGGGGCAGACGGAGAAGTCCGGGATCCTCAGCCGGCCCGGGGACAAGGAGAGATCACAGGATGGAAAACTATAAGAAAGAGTTTATTGAGTTCATGGTGGACAGCCAGGCGCTGAAATTTGGGGACTTTACGCTTAAGAGCGGCAGGAAATCCCCGTTTTTTATGAATGCAGGTTCCTATGTGACCGGAGCGCAGCTGAAGAAACTGGGAGAGTATTATGCCAGGGCCATCCATGAAAATTACGGCGATGATTTTGACGTGCTCTTTGGGCCTGCATACAAGGGAATTACTCTCAGCGTGGCGGCGGCTATCGCCTACAGCGATCTTTACGGTAAGGAAGTGCGCTATTGTTCCAACCGCAAGGAGGCAAAAGATCATGGGGATGTGGGAATCCTGCTTGGGAGCAGCCTCAGGGACGGGGACAGGGTCATTATCATCGAGGATGTGACCACTTCCGGCAAGTCCATTGAGGAGACATATCCTGTTATCACGGCCCAGGCCAAAGTGGAAGTGAAGGGATTGATGGTATCCCTGAACCGCATGGAGAAGGGCCCCGGGGGAGAGATGAGTGCCCTGGATGAGATCAGAAAAAAATATGGATTTGAGGCCCGTTCTGTCATAACCATGGGGGAAGTTGTGGAATACTTATACAACAGGCCGTACAAAGGAAAGGTCATTATTGATGATTCGCTGAAAGCAGCAATCGACCAGTATTATGAAATATATGGCGCATAGGGCAGAAGGGAGCGGAAGGGATGGAAGAAAGAGTATATAAGGTGATGAAGGGGGCGGGAGCTGCCAACATTGCCGTGGGAGTGACCACCCTGATCGTAGGAATCGTATCGGGCATCCTGTTGATTATCACAGGGGCGAAGCTGATCGTGGGAAAGTCTAAAATTCTATTTTGAGCTGAGGAGTTCATGGGCGGGCATTTCCTGAGGGGAGTGCCCTTTTAGAGTTTTATGATATAAAACATATAAAATATATGAAAAAAAGAAAAACCTTTATCTTTACCAACAAGAGAAACTCGAACCGGGCCGTGATGGCGGTGGTTCTGGGAACCATCAGCCTGGCGGCAGTGGGAACTGTGGTATTTCTGGCCTACAGAGGCAGGGGGGAAGCGGCGGGAAGATATGCCTTTGCAGGGCTGCTCTCGGCGTTCTATTCTCTGGTGGGGCTGGCACTGGGATTTGCGACCATGTTTGACAAAAAATATTTTAAGCTCTTTCCTGTGCTGGGTGTTCTGCTCAACGGAGCGGCGCTGGTCTGTGTGGGCCTGATTTTTTATCTGGGCCTGCCGGGATGAGCTTTCAGTTTTTTGGTTCCGGCTTGTCCGGGTGAGGAGTGAATGGATATGATAGAAGAGCGTTTTCGACTGGCGGCGGACAGAATCCGGGAGATTCCCGGGGAGCCTTTGGGCCGGGAAAATCTGGAGGCATATTTTTCCTTTTGCGCGCAGTTTTTGCTGATGCTGGAGGAAACTTACTTTTTTCTGAAAAAAGGCGGCTTGGAGACAGCCTCCCTGGAGGAGCTACAGCGCAGGAACAGAGCTCTGTACGCCGATATTCTGCCGGAGCACTATGAGGAAAGCTATGGGAATCCTGCCTATGCGGTGGGGGAACTGGGGGAGGACACCGGCAGGGAGCTTTGTTTTCTGTACGCAGAGCTGCGCAGTCTTATAGGATGTGTCTATGAGGACAGACTGGAGGACGTGGTCATCCGCATGGAGCTTTTTCTGGAGGTGTACGGGGCCTTTGTGTATGCGGCTTCGGAAGGGGTGGAGATGCCCTCAGGGGGGGACATCCGGCAGATGATTTACTGGTTCGCCAGCGATTACGCCGACCTGGCGGCAGAACAGAGAGTCAGGGAGACCCTGTGTCCGGAGGAATGCTTTGCCGTAAAACAGATTATGGAGAGTCCTCTTGACGATGTGAGATATCTGTATGGATACGGGGAGTACATCAGTGAAAATGAACTGGAGACGGCGGGTTTTCTGGCGAAGCTTCCCCAGGAGACCATTGCTGCCATGGCGGATACGTTTACGGAGGGCTACCGCAGAGGCTTTGAAGTCACAGGGGTGGATCTGTCCAAAAAAAGCACGGTGGCCGTGTATTACCGCCTGGGTTTTGAGCGCATGATCAGGAGGGCTGTGGAGAATTTTGCCTCTCTGGGGCTTGGGACGGTGATCTTTCGCACAGCCTGGAGCGTGCTGGACAGCGAAGGGGCCGGCAGGAGAAGCGGCTACAGCGGGGGACTCCCCAACAGGCAGTACTGCTATGACCACAAGGATGACAGAGCTATTTTTCTTGACAGGAATTATGTGAACCGCCGTCTGGAGGCCTTCCGCGCCGCCTACGAGAAGGTTAAAACGCAGGCCGGGGCCTACGGGGGGCCCGCTGTGGTGGAAGTCTTCGGAGAAGAGGATTTCATGCCGATAACCAAGTGGGAAGCCCTGCAGCTGTCCCAGGATCAGAGCCGTCTGTGGGTGGAGTACCAGTCCCGGGCCGGCAGGCTTTTGCGGGAGTACATTCCCAGGGAAGAGACAAGCTATACCATTATCGCTTTTCCGGTGCCCCAGGTGGGGGAAGTGTTCCCGGAGCTCTTTTGGGAGACTGTGCGCATCAACACTCTGGACAGCGGACTCTACAGCCAGGTACAGCAGGCCATGATTGACGTGCTGGACAGGGCGGATTACTGTGAGATCAAAGGCCGGGGCGAAAACAGGACGGATCTGCGGGTGAATCTGCACAAACTGTCGGATCCTGCCAGAGAGACGATCTTTGAGAACTGTGTGGCGGATGTGAACATCCCTGCGGGGGAAGTGTTTACCTCCCCGGTGCTCAAGGGCACCCAGGGCCTGCTCCATGTGAGCCGGGTTTTCCTGAACGGATTTGAATACCGGAACCTGGCCATCAGGTTTGTGGACGGCATGGTGGCGGAGTATTCCTGTACCAATTTTGAGAAGGAACAGGAGAACCGGCGCTTTATCTATGAGAATATTCTCTTCCGTCATGAAACCCTGCCCATGGGAGAGTTTGCCATCGGCACAAACACAACCGCTTACAGGGCGGCCAAACGGCTGGGAGTGGAGGCAAAGCTGCCCATTTTGATTGCGGAGAAGATGGGGCCTCATTTTGCCCTGGGGGACACCTGTTATGCCCACGGGGAAGAGGTGCGCGTGTACAATCCTGACGGGAAGGAGATTGTGGCAAAATCCAACGAGATCGCCGACCGGAGGGAGGAAAAGCCCCTGGAGGCGTATTTTAACTGTCACACGGACATTACCATACCTTACGAGGAGCTGGGGGAGCTGGCGGCGGTGAAAAAGGACGGTACGCGTATGATCCTGATCAGGGACGGACGTTTTGTGCTTCCGGGCTGCGAGCCCCTGAATGAGGCGCTGGATCAAAAATAAATCATTAATTTTAAAGCTTTTGTAAAAATAGGGTTGCATACAAAGGTATCTTCAAGTAAACTGGAAGAAGGGGCAGGTGGTGGTGGATTTACCTGCCGGGAAAATACATGACAAGGAGGACATCATGGCGGAGTTTGACACAGCAAAAGTTGGAGTGGTGATGGGAAGCGACTCGGATATGCCCGTTATGGCCAAGGCGGCGGAAGTTCTGGAGGAACTGGGGATTTCCTACGAGATGGCCATTATCAGCGCCCACAGGGAACCGGACGTTTTCTATGAGTATGCAAAGAATGCGGAGGAGAAAGGGTTCAAGGTCATTATCGCGGGGGCGGGTATGGCGGCCCATCTGCCCGGGATGTGCGCGGCCATTTTTCCCATGCCCGTGATCGGTATTCCCATGCATACCACATCACTGGGAGGAAGGGATTCTCTCTACTCCATCGTCCAGATGCCCTCCGGCATTCCTGTGGCCACGGTGGCCGTCAACGGAGGGGCTAACGCGGGGCTTCTGGCGGCGAAGATCCTGGCCACATCGGATCCGGAACTGCTCTCCAGACTGAAAGAGTACAGCCGGGGCCTGAAGGAGCAGGTGGAGGCCAAGAATGCCAGACTGCAGGAGCAGGGATTCAGGGAGTACCTGAAGACCGGAAAATAGCAGGTGGAGGCCGGGAATGCCAGACTGCAGGAACGGGGATTCAGGGAGTACCTGAAGACCGGAAAATAGCAGGCGGAGGCCGGGAATGCCGGACTGCAGGAACAGGGATTCAGGAAGCATTTGAATGCCGGAAAAGAAAGTTCCGGGCAGAAAATGCCCAGGCAGGAACATAGAGGAATGGTTCCAGGGAATGGAACCGGGCAGACGGATAAAAAAGCGTGTCCGGCTGAGAAAGAGTGTGTCGCAACGCACGGATAGGTGAAAAAGTGGATTACAAGAAAGCAGGAGTGGACATTGAAGCGGGCTATCGGTCGGTGGAGCTCATCGGAGAACATGTGAAGCGGACCATGCGGCCGGAGGTTCTGGGCGGGATCGGCGGTTTTTCCGGTGCTTTTTCCATGGAGGCACTGAAAAACATGGAAAAGCCGGTGCTGCTGTCCGGCACAGACGGTGTGGGCACAAAGCTGAAGATTGCCTTTCTTCTGGATAAACATGACACAATCGGTATTGACTGTGTGGCCATGTGTGTGAACGATGTGGCATGCGCAGGGGGTGAGCCGCTGTTTTTCCTGGATTATATTGCCTGCGGCAGGAATGAGCCTGAGAAGATCGCCGAGATTGTCAAAGGAGTAGCGGAGGGCTGCAGACAGGCCGGAGCTGCCCTGGTGGGCGGCGAGACGGCGGAACACCCGGGCCTGATGCCGGAGGACGAGTATGACCTGGCAGGGTTTGCGGTGGGCGCGGCTCAGGAGAAGGATCTGATCACAGGGGAGAGGATCCAGGAGGGAGACGTCCTGGTGGGTCTGGCCTCCTCCGGGGTGCATTCCAACGGGTTTTCCCTGGTGCGGAAGGTCTTTGAGATGACCCGGGAGAGTCTGGATACGTACTACGAGGAACTGGGGGGCACCCTGGGGGAGGCCCTGCTCACGCCCACCAAGATCTATGTGAAAGCTCTCAGATCCATTCGGGAGGCGGGCGTGGTCCTGAAGGGCTGCAGTCATATCACCGGCGGTGGCTTCTATGAGAATATCCCCAGGATGCTGCCGGAGGGCATCCGCGCCCTGGTGGAGAAGGACAGCTATGAGGTTCCCGCCATTTTCCGTCTGATCAGCAGCAGGGGAGACGTGGATGAGAAGGCCATGTACAACACCTACAATATGGGCCTGGGTATGGTTCTTGCGGTGGCGGCGGAGGATGTGGAGAAGACTTTGGAGGCCGTGAGGGCGGCGGGAGAGACCCCTTATGTGGTGGGGCGCTGTGAAGCGGGAGAAAAAGGAGTCGTCTTATGCTGAAGATAGTGGTGTGCGTGTCCGGCGGGGGTACCAACCTGCAGGCCATACTGGATGCCCTGGACGAGGGGAAGATTACCAACACGCAGATCCTGGGTGTACTCAGCAATAATCCTGGAGCAGGGGCCCTGGATAGGGCCCGTTCCAGGGGAATTCCCGGGATTGTGATGTCACCTAAGGAGTACGGGGACAGGGAGGCTTTTAACGAGGCTTTTACGGCAAAAATGTGTGAACTTGCCCCGGACCTGGTGGTGCTGGCGGGATTTTTGGTGAAGATACCGCCTCAGATGGTGTCCCGGTTTGGAGACAGGATTGTGAACATTCATCCCTCCTTGATCCCAGCCTTCTGCGGCGTGGGCTATTACGGGCTGAAGGTGCATGAGAAGGTTCTGGAGCGGGGGGCGAAGGTAACAGGAGCCACGGTGCACTTTGTCAACGACGGCATGGACGAAGGTCCCATTATCTCCCAGAAAGCGGTGGCTGTGGAGGAGGATGACACTCCCCAGACCCTGCAGCGGAGAGTGATGGAGCAGGCGGAGTGGATCCTGCTTCCCAGGGCCATTGACGATATTGCCAACGGCAGGATAGAGGTGGCCGGGGGCAGAGTGGTAAGGAAATGAGTAACGGACAGTTTATGTGGTACTTGTCAAAATAGATAGTTTTGAAATGGCAGATGAGGTGGCGGCATGAAAGTATTGATCGTAGGAGGAGGGGGCCGCGAACATGCGATTGCGGCCTGCATGAAAAAAAGCAGAAGGGTGGAGGAACTGTACTGTGTGCCTGGAAATGGGGGGATTGCACAGCTTGCCCAGTGCGACCCTTCCATCGGGGCCATGGATTTTGACAAAATCGTGGCCTATGCCAGGGAAAAGGCAGTGGATCTGGTATTTGTGGCCCCGGACGATCCCCTGGCAGGAGGCTTGGTGGACGTGCTGAAAGAAGCGGGATTCAGGGTATTCGGGCCGGACAGGAGAGCGGCCGTCCTGGAGGGAAGCAAGTCTTTCTCCAAGGATCTGATGAAAAAATACCATATTCCCACGGCGGCATATGAGGTTTTTGACGATCCGGAGAAGGCGCTGGCCTATCTGGAGACAGCGAAATTTCCTATTGTGCTGAAGGCTGACGGCCTGGCCCTCGGCAAAGGCGTGCTGATCTGTCCCAGCCTGGAGGAGGCCAGGGCCGGGGTGAAAGAGATCATGCAGGAGAAGCGTTTCGGCAGTGCGGGAAGTGTGCTTGTGGTGGAAGAGTACCTGACCGGCCGGGAGGTTTCCGTTCTGGCCTTTGTGGACGGCAGGACGGTGAAGACCATGACTTCCGCTCAGGACCACAAGCGGGCCAGGGACAATGATGAGGGTCTGAACACAGGCGGCATGGGCTGTTTTTCTCCCAGTCCCTTCTACACACCGGAAGTGGATGAATTCTGCCGGAAAGCCATTTATCAGCCCACTGTGGACGCCATGGCGGCGGAGGGCAGGAAATTCCAGGGCGTCATCTTCTTCGGTCTCATGCTCACGGAGGACGGTCCCAAGGTGCTGGAGTACAATGCCAGGTTCGGCGACCCAGAGACCCAGGTGGTGCTGTGCAGAATGGAGAACGACATTATGGATGTGCTGGACGCCTGCATTGACGGCACCCTGGATCAGGTGGAGCTGAAGTTTGAGGACAATGCGGCGGTGTGCGTGGTGCTGGCATCCCAGGGGTATCCGGAGGCCTATGAGAAAGGCTTCGAGATTCGGGGCCTGGAAAATTTTGAGGCAAAAGAAGGGTATTACTGCTTCCACGCAGGCAGCAGGATCCGGGAGGACGGACGCATGGTGACTAACGGCGGGCGTGTCCTGGGAGTCACAGCCAAAGGCGCCACCCTGCAGGAGGCCAGGACCAGGGCTTACGAGGCGGCACAGTGGGTATCTTTTGACAACAAGTACATGCGCCATGACATTGGCCGGGCGATAGATGAGGCCTGAAGAACAGGAGAAAAGCATTTGCGGACATAGATGAATGGATGGAGGTGTCAGATATGGACGGTTTTGGGACGTTTGACATGTATCATGTTCCACGTGTATGCAAGGAGTGCGGCGGTGTGATGGTGTTCAAAGGCGTGGGCGAGTACCATTGCGAGCGCTGTGACAGTGTGGAATACGATGACTATGGAAAGGTTAGACTTTTTATTGAGGAGAATAAAGGGGCTACGGCGGCGGAGATAGAGAGCGCTGTGGGAGTCTCGCAGCGTGTGGTCCGCCGTCTGCTGAAGGACGGGAGAATCGAGATCGCAGAGGGCTCCAATGTATTCCTGCGCTGTGAACTGTGCGGAAAACAGATCCGCTCGGGACAGTACTGCCCGGACTGCGAAATCAAGGTACACCGTAGAATGGAGGCAAAGCAGAGAGACATGCTGCGCAAAGACACCCATGGTTTTGGCCTGGATCTGGGAGGCGAGGAAGGCCAGAAGAGGTTTGTGCGCGAATAGACAGAAGGCGTAGTGTTTGGATTGTTTGTTCATTCATGTGGCATAATTCGCAAAAGCGGGCATATCCCATAGGGCGAGTATGCCTGTCTGCAGGTGTCTGCATATGGGTGTGCCGGTTTGTGGAGGTGTGCCCGCTTGTGAGGATTCCACCCATGGAGAAAGTTCACAGGAATGAACGGGGAGGTGTACTTATGAAAGACAGAAAAAGACCAAAAGGGAAGCTTCTTCTCGGAGCGCTTGCTCTGGTATTCATACTGGGGACAGGCCTGCTGGGAGACGCGTTCATTCTTACTGCGCGGGCTGAAAGCCAGGCCAAGGTCACGGCCAACAGCGTAAAAATCAGGAAAGGGGCCACCACGGACAGCGAGATGGTGGGAGGCGCCGATAACGGAGCGCTTCTCACGGTTATCAGCCAGCAGCAGGGAGGCGACGGTTATACCTGGTATCAGGTGCAGTATAACAATATCTCCGGCTTCGTCCGGGGAGATCTGGTTCAGCTTACAGAAGGCAGCGCGCCTCCGGAAGGCGGTTCGGAGGGCGGCGCGGTTCCTCCCCAGGATTTGACGCAGGTAAATCCGGTGGAAGCCACTGTGACAGAACAGTCAGGGAGGATTCGCTCGGAGGCTTCCGTGTCGGGGCAGATTCTGGTGGAAGTGCAGAGCGGCACTGTGCTGACGGTTACGGGCCATACGACGGACACGGAGGGAAAGACCTGGTATCAGGTTAATTATGCCTCCGGTGAGACTACCGCTCAAGGGTTTATCAGGGGGGACTATGTGAACCTGTCAGGGGAACTGCAGCCGGCGGGAGATCCCGGGACGCCCGCGGACCCGGATCCTGCTCCTCCTACAACGCTGAAGAAGTATGAGACAGTGGAGCAGGAGGACGGCTGGTATCTGGTGGAGACCGAGACCAACAATGGTTATTCCATTTCACAGCTCATGGAGATGAACAGCAGCGCTGCGGCCAACAATGCTGCATTTGAGGAGAGCCTTAAGACGGCAAAGAACCAGAAAATCATTATTATCATTCTGGTATTTCTTCTGGTGGCTGCCGTGGCAGGTATCGCGTTCCTGGTGTACAAGGTGAGGGATCTGATGGATTCCGCCTATTTTAACGCTGTGGAAAATGAGACCATCCGGAAGAGGACCAAAGCCAAGGACGACGGCAGAGAGAACCGGGAGGGCAGAGAAGGCCGTGAAGGCGGTAGAAAAGTCATGCACACGGTGGGTACGGAGAAGGCGCCTGCAAGACCTGCAGGAGCCAGGCCTGCAGGGACTCCCCAGGGCCAGCGCCCTGCAGGTGTGTCCCAGGGTCAGCGTCCTGTGGGAGTAGGTCAGCGTCCCGCCGGGGCGGCGCCCCAGGGTCAGCGTCCCGGAGCGGTCCCCCAGGGCCAGCGTCCCGCCGGAGCGGCGTCCCAGGGTCAGCGTCCCGCCGGGACAGCGCCCCAGGGCCAGCGTCCTGGAGCGGCGCCTCAGGGTCAGCGTCCCGGAGCGACGCCTCAGGGCCAGCGTCCCGGAGCGACGCCCCAGGGCCAGCGCCCCGCCGGGTCAGCGCCCCAGGGCCAGCGTCCCGCCGGGGCGCCTCAGTCTCTCCAGGGCGGCGCCCGCCGGGCACAGCCTAAGAATTTCATGGTGGATGATGACGAGTTTGAATATGATTACCTGAACTATGACGGGGACGGAAGCCGGTAGGTTCATGTGATAAACCTCAGAAAACAGGGAATATTCCATAAGGGGATACTCCCTGTTTTGGCACTTCACGGGCCGGGGATCGTCTGCTGAAAAACAGGTTGACAGTGCCGGCCGGGTGATTTATGATTTATAGGATGATTTCCGGGCGTGCCCGGGGGAAGAGGCGCAGCATGATGATAGAGATTGATTTTAACAGCGAAGAGGCGCTTTACCTTCAGCTGTGCAACCAGATTATCCTTGGGATAGCCTCTTCACGTTTCCAGGAAGGGGATTCCCTTCCCAGCGTGCGTCAGCTGGCTGACACCATAGGCATCAATATGCACACGGTGAACAAAGCCTACACTGTGCTGAAACAGGAGGGCTATGTCAAGGTTGACCGGAGAAAAGGGGCGGTGGTGGCTATAGATGTGGACAGGATCAGGGCGCTGGAGGAGCTCAGAAGGGAGCTTCAGGTCATTTTGGCCAAGAGCAGCTGCAGGAATATCTCCAAAGAGGTGATCCATGAGCTGATCGAAGAGATATATCAGGATTTTTCATAACAGTCCACGGCCTGGGCGCGCTGCCCCCGGGCCGGGGTTTAGGAACTGTCTGCAGATAAGCTGCAGAGGGTATGGGGCGCGCAGAAATGAGGAGTTTCATATGCAGTCAAGGTTTACCAACAATGCCCAGGAAGCATTGAACTATGCGTCCAGGTGCGCAGGCCGCCTGAAACAGGGATACGTGGGCACGGAACACATTCTGGCGGGTCTGGTGAAGGAGCAGGAGGGCGTGGCACACAGAGTCCTGTCGGACAACGGCCTGCAGCTGCAGCAGATTTTAGACATGATTCAGGAGCTGATCGCCTTTGAAAACGGTACGGGCCTGAAGGAGAGGGAGGGATATTCTCCCAGGGCAAAAAAGATCCTGGAGGAGGCCCACAGGCAGGCGGCCCGGTTCGGGCAGAAAGAGACGGGCACGGAGCACATTCTTCTGGCCATGATACGGGAGGGGGAGAATGTGGCGGTGCGCCTGATGAACACCATGGGAATCAACCTTCAGAAGGTATATGTGGAGACCCTGGTGGCCATTGGACAGGACGGCAACCTCTACAAAGAAGATCTGGGCAGGCGGAAGGGCAAGCCCGGCGCCCTGGCCCAGTACAGCCGGGATCTGACGGCCCTGGCCAGGGAGGGCAGGCTGGATCCCTGCATCGGCAGAGACGAGGAGATCCGCCGGCTGGTTCAGATCCTGAGCCGCCGCACCAAGAACAATCCCTGCCTTATCGGTGAGCCCGGCGTGGGCAAAACCGCAGTGGTGGAGGGGCTGGCACAGCGCATTGTGGAGGGAAATGTGCCCTTTACCATCAAGGAAAAAAGGGTGCTTACCCTGGATCTGTCGGGCATGGTGGCAGGCAGCAAGTACCGGGGAGAGTTTGAGGAGAGAATAAAAAGAGTCATCCGGGAGGTGGTGGAGGACGGCAATGTGCTGCTGTTTTTGGACGAACTCCACACGCTCATCGGCGCAGGGGGCGCGGAGGGGGCTATTGACGCCTCCAATATCTTAAAACCATCCCTGGCCCGGGGGGAGATGCAGCTTATCGGCGCCACCACCATAGCGGAGTACCGGAAGTACATTGAGAAGGACGCGGCCCTGGAGAGGCGTTTCCAGCCGGTGAACGTGGAGGAGCCCACTCAGGAGGAGGCTGTCCGGATTCTGGAGGGCATCAAGGAGAAATACGAGGAGCACCACAAGGTGAATATCACTCCGGAGGCCGTGGAAGCCGCGGTAAGGCTTTCCAGCAGGTATATCAACGACAGGAACCTGCCCGACAAGGCCATCGACCTTATAGATGAGGCGGCGGCCAGTGTAAGGCTGGGGGCTGCAGATCTGCCGGACAAGCAGAAAGGGCTTCTGGAGCAGATCAAGAAGATGGATCTTCAGATTGAGCGCTCCATTCGTATGGAGGCTTTTGCCCAGGCGGTGGAGATTAAGCAGAGCCAGGATGAGCTGGTGAAAAAATATCAGCGCATGAAGAAGCGGGCGGAAGGCCAGGAGGATGTGAGGAAATACAGCATCGGGGAAAATGAGATCGCGGAAGTGGTGGCCATGTGGACCAAGATCCCTGTGACAAAACTGGCCCAGAAGGAAAGTGAGAGGCTGCTGAAACTGGAGAACATCCTGCACAAGAGGGTTATCGGCCAGGAGGAGGCGGTGACGGCGGTGGCCAAGGCCATGCGCCGGGGGCGTGTGGGCTTAAAAGATCCAAAGCGTCCCATTGGCTCTTTTCTCTTTCTGGGGCCCACCGGCGTGGGCAAGACAGAGCTGTCCAAGGCTCTGGCGGAAGCCATGTTCGGCTCGGAAGAAGCCATTATCAGGGTGGATATGTCGGAGTACATGGAGGGGCATTCTGTGTCCAAGATGATCGGCTCTCCGCCTGGATACGTGGGATTTGAGGAGGGAGGGCAGCTGAGCGAGAAAGTGAGGCGCAATCCCTACTCCGTGGTGCTTTTTGACGAGATTGAAAAGGCCCATCCGGATGTGTTTAATATTCTGCTGCAGATTTTGGACGACGGGCATATCACGGACTCCAAGGGCAGAAAAGTCAGCTTTAAGAATACCGTTCTGATCATGACCTCCAACGCAGGAGCCCACAGGATTGTGGATCCCAAGAATCTGGGATTTGCCGCTGTGAGCGATGAAAAAAAGGACTATGAGAAGATGAAGTCCGGGGTTATGGAGGAGGTAAAGCGGGGCTTTAAGCCGGAGTTTATCAACAGAATAGACGATATAATTGTATTCCATCAGCTGAACAAGGATGATATGAAGGCCATTGTGAGTCTGCTGGCCGCGGGTCTTTACAGGCGGTGTGAATCCCAGATGGATATTAAGCTCACCTTGTCGGCGGCTCTGAAAGAGCATCTGGTGGAGAAGTATTCGGACATGAAGATGGGAGCCAGGCCCCTGAAGCGTGCCATACAGTCCGTGGTGGAGGACGCCCTGGCGGAGGAGATCCTTTTGAAAAATGTGCAGCCGGGGGATACGGTTTCTGCAGGGTTTAAGAACGGGAAGGTTTGCTTTACTGTGAAGGGAAAGCCGGAAGAAAAGGCGGAATCCTGAAAATTTAGGTGGAAAAGAATAGGATTTTGTATTATACTGTGAGAAAGAGTTAAGTTCCTGAGGATTAAAATACCATATTATCACCGAGGAGGATACACAAATGGCAGTGGTAGAAGAGCTGCTTCGCAGCGAGACAGACGGAACAATCAGTTTTGGCAACCATAAGCTGGCCAAGAAGGCAAAAGTGGAGGATTACCAGCACGCAGGGGACCTGTTAAAGGTAAAGACCTGCGGGGAGATCACCAAGTTGGAGAAGAACGGCATGTTTCTCTATGAATCAGTGCCGGGAACCAGCGTACTCCGGTTTGCGGAGGGGGAAAAGGGCGTAGAGTTTGTCGTGGAAGGGGACAAGGACGCACAGATTACCATCGGGCTTACGGATGACAAGGCGTATGAGGTGTTTGTGGCAGGAGAGAGCATTGGCGTGATCAAGACAGGACTGGGCGGAAAACTGTCGGTAAGCGTTCCCCTGGAGGCTGACGGAGAGGTTCCGGTGAAAGTGGTACAGATTTAAGACAGATTGTTTGGCACAGGAGTGATGGGATGGCGGCAGAGCCAGCGTCACAGCCGGAGAGAGATGAGTTTACAGGTATTTGCGCGGGGAGTACAAAAAAGTATACCCCGCGCAAATTTGTTTGGGAATGGGAGGAAAAATGGCAAAAGGAAAGACAGCGACAATTTTTTTCTGCCAAAACTGCGGGTATGAGTCGTCCAAGTGGATGGGGCAGTGCCCAGGGTGCAGGGAATGGAATTCCTTTGTGGAAGAGACGGTGAGCAGGACGTCGGGGAAGGGATCAGGGGCTTGTGCAGCTCAGGGGACGGGAAGAGCGCAGCCAGCGGTGCTTTCAGAGATTACGGTTCGGGAGGAAGACCGGCTGTCCACAGGCATGGGAGAGCTGGACCGGGTTCTGGGCGGGGGCATTGTGCAGGGCTCTCTTACCCTGGTAGGCGGAGATCCCGGCATAGGAAAGTCCACCCTGCTCCTTCAGGTCTGCAGGAATCTTTCGGGGGAGGGGCACAGCGTGCTCTACATATCCGGGGAGGAATCCCCTGCGCAGATCAAAATGCGGGCGGACAGGATTGGAGAGTTTGCCTCTTCCATGTTTCTGCTGTGTGAGACCAGTCTGGATGCCATATCCGATACCATCCGTTCCCGGCGCCCGGAGGTGGTGGTGATTGACTCCATACAGACTATGTTCAGCGAGAATTCTTCCTCCGCTCCGGGAAGCGTGTCCCAGGTGCGGGAGTCCACCTCAGTGCTGCTGCAGCTGGCAAAGGGGCTGGGGGTGTCCGTCCTCATTGTGGGACATGTGACAAAGGAGGGGACGGTGGCAGGCCCCAGGGTGCTGGAGCATATGGTGGACTCGGTGCTTTATTTTGAGGGGGACAGGCATGCCTCCTACAGGATTCTGCGGGGGGTGAAGAATCGTTTTGGCTCCACGGATGAGATCGGTGTGTTTGAGATGCGGGAGCGGGGTCTGATGGAAGTGCAGAACGCGTCGGAATACATGCTCAGCGGCAGGCCGGAGAATGCCAGCGGTTCCGTGGTGGCCTGCACCATGGAGGGCAGCAGGCCCCTTCTGGTGGAAATCCAGGCGCTGGTGTGCCACAGCAATTTCGGAATTCCCCGCAGGCAGACCACGGGCACGGATTTTAACAGGGTGAATCTGCTGATGGCGGTGCTGGAAAAGCGCTCGGGGGTGCAGCTGGCGGCCTGTGACGCCTATGTGAATATCACCGGGGGGATCAAGGTGGTGGAGCCCGCCATTGACCTGGGAGTGGTTATAGCGGTGCTCTCAAGCTTTAAAAACCATGTGCTGAGCCCGAAACTGGCCGCCTTCGGGGAGGTGGGACTCAGCGGCGAGGTCCGGGGCGTGAGCATGGCAAAGCAGCGGGTGGCAGAGGTGGAAAAACTGGGCTTTGACACCTGCATTCTGCCCTATGTATGCCTGGAGGAATGTTCCAGAGGCGGAAAAATCAGGACGGTGGGGGTCAAGACTGTGCAGGATGTGATTGACCTTGTATTCTAGTATAATCCACAACAATTACCACTATGTTTCGCGAAGGATAAATTTTCAGTCTGCAAGGCGGAGGAAGGAGTCGTAGCGGGCTACGATGACTGACGACAACGATGCAGATGGAAATTTAGACAAGTGAAACATGTGGTTAATCGGTGGGGGTTATACTAGGAAGCGTATCCTTATCTGGGGATAGCTCGTTCCTGTCCGGCTGCGCCGGAGCGGTCTGGCCTTCTGTCTCTGGAGCGATTTGGGCTTTTGCCCCGGACTCTGGGACAGCCTGCGCCGCCGCTTCCGCCTCTGCGGCAATCTGTGCCGCTGCCGCCTCCTCCGCGGCAGCTTTTTGGCGCGCCCCATGAAGCTTTGCCTTCTCCACCCAGCACATATGCTCCACAGGTTCAAACAGTGACTTGATGGCGTGAAAGGTTCTTTTAAGCAGCTTTTCGTCTTTGTTGCGGAATATGTCCCTGAAGCGCTTTTTTCGTATGGCGTTTCGTTCTTTGGCATCCTGCTCAAACATGTAGGCGACAAAATCAAAAGGCGACACATAATTTTCCATGCGCATAATTTTCAGGAGCTTTATATGATATTCATCGTAAGCCTCCTCCAGAATCTGTGGATTGTAGTCAGGGCCGTCTTTGCCGTGCTTGATCAGAATGAGGCGAAATTGATGTTTTAAGTCTGCTTCGTTGTCTGCATCAAAATAAGACATAAATCCTCCTTTTAGTGGTACTCGCTGATGGTACAGGCACATCGTTATTAGGACTCAATGACGACGTCGAAAATTAGTATAGCACATTTATTTTCAGAAGTCTACATATTTTCTTCTATAGATTATAATTTATTACGGCAAATTTTTTTCTGAAAAAAATGTAAAATGTACTTGATTAATGGAATGGGCTGTGCTATAATATCTTTTGTTGGCAGTGATTGCTGTTGATGAGAGTTGCCGTCGATGACAGCGTTGATGGGACTGAAAGTAAAGGGGAATAGTACAATGGTAGTGCGGCGGTCTCCAAAACCGTTGATGGGAGTTCGATCCTCTCTTCCCCTGTTGGGAAAAATCCTCAGAATCCTTCATTTATTAGGTTTCTGAGGATTTTCTTTTTTGAAAATTCAAAAGGTAGTCAAAAATTCCAAAATAAATTTTATCAGTGAACGATGGCTGGATGAAAAGATGAAAGAATAAACACTGTATTTTCTAAGTTGGCAACAGGCACATAACTCATAGGCAGAATGAAAGGCATGTTCAGCAGAGCACATGCCTTTTTTTCGGGTAATGAAATGGAGAAGCCTGCTGCGGGCTATGAATCCAGTTTCCGGAAATCAATCCATAAATCATCATAAATATTGACTTTGATGTTATCGGCAAAAGAGTAGATAGCAGGAGCAGAATCATGTTCCATGTCGTAAACTAGAATGGTCTGCTTCATAGGATCTACAATCCAATATTCCCTCACATTAGCAGAGCGGTATAGGGATAATTTTGTATAATAATCCATACGCCTGCTGCCTGGAGAAACGATTTCTATAATCCAGTCAGGAGCGCCGATGCATCCGCGGTCATTTAGTTTATTCTTATCACAGACTACGGAGATATCCGGTTCCAGATATTTGGATTCATCTGCAAAAAGGAAAACAGCAAAAGGGGCAGGAAAGACTTCGCATGCTCCTATCTTTGATCGAATGTGATTTCCTATCTCCAGATGCAGAAAAGACAAGATTCTTTGGTGTTTGGTGCTGGGGGGTGCCATATAGTATATCTGGCCGTCAATCAGTTCAGCCCTGCTGCCATCTGGCAGGCTATAGATATCGTCGATGGTATAGGATTTCTCTTGCGCCAATTCTGGCTTCATAGTAACACTTCCTTTCTTGGTTATTGTATTCGGATGGGTGATTTGTATTCAAAACCCACTCTGATATTTGAATAGCGGTTACGATGCCATCCGTTAGGTAGATATAGCCTTGGGCGTATACCCACTGCTCCTTGGTATGCAATGCAGTTTCGGCAATTTTAGAATAACATAAAAATGACGCACACGCAATTACGAAAGGAGTGGGCAAGCCGCTGGCCAGCGCGAGGTACGTACCGGCTCCCTGGAAAAAATGAATGAGAATGAAGTCTTGAAGTATGCCATTGAAAATGGTATAATCAATATGCGGGTGGATCCTGAAAAGGGTCCGCCTGTTTGCTGTATGGCTGTTTCACATAGTTTTCGGATAAACCTCAGGATCAGAGTTTTAAACAATTTTTATTTTAGGAGAGAAGGGGGTAGAGGGTAGAAATGGGAGTGGAAGCAGAATCAGAGAAAAAAGAACAAGAGAAAAAAGAAAATCTGGAAAAGGCTTTGGGAATTCTGCATGAATATGTGCTCGGCATGGCAAAACAGGCAGGGGAGAGCGAAGCATATGGAGAGGGGCTCTGGCAGGGCATTCGGCAGTCCGGAGGGCTGCTGCAGGAACTGGCCTACTATCACGACTACGGAAGATTTCTGTGCAGGTATCAGGTGGAGGGGTATACCCTTGCGGATGTGCTTGTGTGGCAGGTGGATCACTTTAAGCTGTACATGGACCGGCCCGGGGAGATGAACCGCTACAGGCAGCAGAGACTGCTGCTGGCGGCCTTTGACACCCTGCTGGAGATGGAGAAGGAACCGGGGCCGTTTCTGGAGAAAATGCGCTGTGAGACAGGCCAGGACAGGCTGCAGGCGTGAGACTTTGCCCATAAGGATATTTTTGTGAAAAAAGGAGACAATACCGGTCTCCTTTTTAGCAGAAGTAAGTAAAAATGACAAAGGCACCCACAACGAATTGCGGATGCCTTCATCTATTAAAGGGGAATTCATTTGTTATTATATAGCGTATTAACCAATCTGTCAAGACTATTCTCGACAATTTTCGATTTTTATTTATAATTATTTTATACATTCATTCAGAGTTCCCTTTCTCCAGGGGCCATTATGAAAAATGTGTAAAAAAGTATTAACTTTCATTCAGAGTCCCTTTTTTGAGTTTTTTTATGGTATACTGGGAAGATAAAGGAGGAAAATATAGCCATGAGTGAAACTGATGATCTGCAGATCACGGATCTGTCGGCGGGCTTTCCGGCTTCTTTCTGCCAGGTAAAAGAGATGACCATGCTTTACTCCTGCGCCATGCGGGAGATCTGTACCAAACTGGAAAACCTCAGCCAGGAATTTGAGATAAACAAATCCAGGAATCCCATACAGCATATTACGCACCGGCTTAAGAAGAGGGAGAGTATCCGCAAGAAAATGCTGCAGCGCAATCTGCCCCTGGAATACGAAATCATGCGGGATGAAATCACCGACATTGGGGGAATCCGGGTGATCTGCTCATATATCACGGATATTTATGCAATCGCGGATATGCTGAAACAGCAGGACGATTTATTGATAGTAAGAGAAAAGGATTATATTGCCAATCCTAAGCCAAACGGATACAGAAGTTACCATTTGATTGTAGCCATTCCCATTTTTCTCTCCTCGGACAAGCATATCATTCCGGTGGAGATACAGATGCGGACCATCGCCATGGACTTCTGGGCGAGCCTGGAGCATCAGCTCCGCTATAAGGCCGCGGCGGATGTGCCCGATGCCGTAAGGCAGCGCCTGACGAATATTGCAGAAGGAATCTTTCACGCGGATCTGGAGATGCAGCAGATCTACGAGGAGATATCCGTGCTCTGACCAGGGGGCAACAGACAGAAGGTATGGAAAGTCCAGGTAAAAAGCTAAGGCAAAAAACAAGATAGAACGTACATATGGAAATTGCATATGGAAACAGAGATAAAGTCCAGGGGCCTGTTCCAAGTCCCTGGACAGAGATTCTTTTAGATATTCTGGGTAAAGCGGCACTGGGGGAAGGCGCTGCAGCCCCAGAATTCCCCATACCTGCCCTTTCTCTTCATCAGAAGGGAACCGCACTTGGGACAGGCAGGGGCATCCTGCTTTTCCCCAAGCTCCCGCAGCTTTTCATAGCATTCCTGATTCATGGCGCAGTCTTTCAGGGCCCGGTGGGCTCCTTTGGTTTCAAGGTGAAAGTAGGCTGCCACATCTGTCAGACGATGGTGGGAGAGCTGCGGCAGGCCCGCCCTGGCCAGGTAGAGGGTATCCACATAATCGTTGTCAACCTTCCTGTTCAGGGTTTTCAGAGCTCCCTGGGTGAGGAAGAGCATGTCGAAAGTATGTATGTTATGGCCCACCAGAATATCTTTCCCTGCGAAGTCCAGGAACTGTTCCAGGGCGGCGGCAGGGGAGGGCGCTGCCTGGACCATCTGATCCGTGATGCCGTTTATGGCTGTTGCGGCAGGGGGGATGGGCCGTCCCGGATTTACCAGGGTGGAAAATTCCTCCTGGATCTTGTGTCCCCGGACTCTGATGCCGGAGATTTCAATGATTTCCTCTGTATTCGGACTCAGTCCGGTGGTTTCCAGGTCGAATACGACATAATTCTCTGCAAATAGGTTCAGTCTTCTTCCGCTTTTTTCAGCCATCTGTTGTCTCCTTTTTCCTTATCCTGAAGTTTTTCCTCATTGTAGCCCTTTTTCCATGGAATGTAAAGAACCGGGCGCTTATTTTACAGAGGCTTTCAGGAGGGAATTTTTTACCAAAAAATCAGATTCTGTTTATAGAAAATGAGGTTTTTTCTGATACTATATATGTTGTAGCCGGGGGAGCCTGTGGAAAGGGAGGGACGAAATGGGAACGGTTTTTGACTATCTGAAAAAATACGGCAAGTATACATTTGAGCAGATGCCCATGACGGAGGTGGACAGTCTGGCCCTGTGCCAGCTTTCCTACCTGAAATTTGACGGGATGGTGCCGGGGCTGCAGGAGGGAGCCCCCGGGGTGACTTTGGAGAGCCTGGCAGCCCATCCGGATCGTGAAAAACTGTTTGCGGATGTGCGCTTTGAAAAGCCCAACAGGGCGCTCTTTGAGGGAATGCTGGCGGGAAGGCGTTTCGGCGGCATGAAACTGAACTATTATGTGAATCTGGTGGAGGAAGAATTTGAGACCCAGTTTTCGGCGGTGACTTTTTTGCTGGAGGGAGGAATGCCCTATGTGGCTTTCCGGGGGACGGATGAGACCATTGTGGGCTGGAAGGAGGACTTTAACATGGCCTTTTTGTCCCCTGTGCCGGGACAGGCTTTCAGCGTAAAGTATCTGGAGGAGGCGGCGGGCAGGTTTCAGGAGCCTTTCTTCCTGGGCGGGCATTCCAAGGGAGGGAACCTGGCCGTGTACAGCGCCATGAACTGCGGTGTATCGTTTCAGGACAGAATCCTGCGAGTGTACAGCATGGATGGCCCCGGGTTCCGGCCGGAGGTTCTGGAGGAGGGAGGCTATGACCGGATCGCCGGGAAGGTGGTGAAAATCCTGCCCACCTCCTCCCTGGTGGGGATGCTTTTTGAGTCCCACATGCACTTTCAGGTGGTGAAGAGCAGGGCTTTCGGGCTGCTGCAGCACGATCCCTTTACCTGGCAGGTAAAGGCAAATCATCTGGTGAAAGCAAACGATCTCTACGAACGGCGCAGGCTTATGGACAATGATCTGAACCAGTGGATCCTTTCCCTGAATGAAGAGCAGCTGCGGACCTTTGTGGACACGCTCTACCAGGTGATCACCGCATCCCAGGCCGACAACCTGATTGACTTTACCGCTCAATGGAAGAAGAGCATAAACGGGGTTATCGCGGCGCTGAAGGAGGTGGATCAGGAGACGGTGGAGATACTCAAGGAGATGGTCCGGTCGCTGCTTGAGATCTCCAGAACCAACAGAAGAAGGCAGGCGGCCGCCAGGGTGAAGGCGGTCTGGGGACGGTCCGCCCCCAGGCCCCAGAGGCAGGTCAGCCCTGGGCCAGAGCGGCAAAATAAGCCAAAACCTTCCCTCCGTTAGTGCCGGAGCGTTTTTCGTCTATCCGCTCCGGGTGCCACTGAACCCCCAGAATAGGCAGGGTGCGGTGGGCCAGGGCTTCGACACAGTTGTCCAGGGGGCACCGCTGGGATACCTCCAGATCCTCCCCCAGGCGCTCCAGGGCCTGGTGGTGGGCACTGTTGACCACAGTGGTTTCTCCGTAGAGACCCCGCAGCCAGGAGCCCCGGGGAATGGCGCTGGGATGGTACCGGTCTCCTTCCTCCCAGCCGTGCAGGGCCGTCCGCTCCGGGTCCAAATCCTGAATCAGGGTGCCGCCGAACTTGACGTTGATGATCTGGAAGCCTTTGCAGATGCCCAGCACAGGCTGTCTGGCTCTGACTGCCATATCCAGGGACTGCAGCTGGAGGATATCCAGCTCCGTATCAATATTTCGTGAGCCGTGATTTGTCTCCCCGAAAAATGCGGGCGTGACGTCCCCTCCCCCCGGCAGGAGCAGGGCGTCGCAGGCGGCTGCGGTCTCCGGGTTCAGCGTGACCAGGGGCATGGCTCCCACTGACTGTACATATCTGACATAATTCAAGGTGTCGGCTTCTTTTCCTACGATAGCTATCTTCATCAATTTCTCCCAAAAACTCTCTTTAACTTATATGCGGCAGATGTGGATTTTTTTCTTGCATTTACCCCTGCATGGGGTATAATAGTCTGAGTTTTGTTCCAGGCCAGTTTTTTTGGAAGAGGGATTGTACAGGAGAGAAGTGTCAGATGGGGCTTTGGGGGCGGACGGCGCTTCCGGGGGCCTTCTGCCCAGGGAGGAGGACATATGCAGGGAAAACTGAAAAAGAAATTTATCGGGGACAGAGCTTTTTACAAAATGGTTCTGACGGTGGCGGTCCCCATTATGGTTCAAAATGGGATCACCAATTTTGTGGGGCTTCTTGACAATATCATGGTGGGCCAGGTGGGCACGGAGCAGATGTCCGGAGTGGCCATTGTCAATCAGCTGCTGATGGTATACTATCTCTGCGTTTTCGGCGGGCTTGCCGGGGCGGGGATTTTTACGGCGCAGTATTATGGACAGAAGTCTGACGAGGGAATACGGCATACTTTTCGCTATAAGGTTTGGATGGCGCTGATTCTGACGGGGGCGGCGGTGGCCGTGCTGCTGTTTGCAGGGGAGGGCCTGATCCAGACTTATCTGAGCGGAAGCAGCGACGGGGGCGATCTGGAGGCGGCCCTGCGCCATGGAAAAGAGTACCTGCGGGTGATGCTTCTGGGCCTGCCTGCGTTTATGATGCTGCAGGTCTATGTGAGCACCCTGCGGGAGTGCGGGGAGACCATTGTGCCCATGAAGGCGGGTATTGCCGCGGTGGCGGTGAACTTGTGTCTGAATTATGTGCTGATCTACGGAAAGCTGGGCCTGCCCGCCCTGGGGGTGGTGGGCGCCGCCGTGGCCACGGTGGTGTCAAGGTATGTGGAAGCCGCTGTTGTGATCTTCTGGACCCACAGGCACCGGGAGAAAAATCCTTATATAGAGGGGGTTTACCGCACCCTGAAGGTGCCCCTGCACCTGGCGGGGAAATATTTTGTGAAGGGCGCGCCCCTTCTCATTAATGAAACCATGTGGTCCGCAGGCATGGCGGTGCTGATCCAGTGCTATTCCATCCGGGGGCTCAATGTGGTGGCGGGCTTGAACATTGCCAACACCATCAACAATGTGTTCAACGTGGTGTTTGTGGCCATGGGGGATGCGGTGGCCATTATCATCGGGCAGCTTCTGGGGGCGGGAAAAATGGAGGAGGCCCGGGACACGGACAACAAGATTATCGCCTTCTCCGTGGCAAGCTGTCTGGGGGTGGCGGCGCTGATGGCTGTGATTGCGCCGCTGTTTCCCCGGATTTACAATACCAGCGACGGCGTCAAGGCTCTGGCGGTTCAGTTCATTCTGGCCCAGGCGGTCTTTATGCCCCAGGCGGCCTTTATGCATGCCACTTATTTTACCCTCCGATCCGGCGGAAGAACCATTGTCACTTTTCTGTTTGACAGCGTCTTTGTGTGGTGCGTCAGCATACCGGTGGCCTACATGGCGAGCCGCATGACCCAGATTCCCGTGGTGGCCGTCTTCGCCATGGTTCAGGCTGCTGATCTGGTGAAGTGCGCCATAGGCTTTGTGCTGGTGAAAAAGGGGGTCTGGCTGCAGAATATTGTGGTGAAGGAATCGTAAAAATTGGGGCTTTTGAGTGATTTTCTTCTTGACATTGGGCACAAAAGAACGTATCATAAGAAGTCAGTAAGAGATAAGAGAAACACCTATAAAGGCAGAGATGGCGTACAGTAGCAGTCTGTTTTCTTACAGAGAGGGGGAGCCGCCGGCTGAAAGCTTCCTCAAGTTCAGACAGAGCTGCGAATTTCCCGCCGGAGCCGCCTGGTGGAGCACCTGGGGAGACGCGGGGATTTGATTTTTTACGGCATGGATGCCGTGGGAAGGAATTCTTAGATATGATCCGGACAGGAAGGTACACCGGGACGCGGGCGCGCGTTATGCGCAGAGGAGTGCCGGCTGCAGCCCTATGGGATTATGGCCGGAAGCAGGGTGGTACCGCGGAGAAGTTCCGCCCCTGCAGTTTTGGAGCACAAAACTGCAGGGGCGTTTTGTGTTTCAGGTATACTTTAGAACACACAGGGAGGTAGAACTATGAAAGCCAGGCTGGAACAGATCAGGGAAAGGGCGCTCTCACAGATCAAGGGCTGTGAGACGGCTGAGAAATTAAATGAAATCCGGGTGGCGGTCCTGGGCAAGAAGGGGGAGCTGACAGATCTGCTGAAGTCCATGCGGGATCTGGCCCCTGAGGAGAGGCCCAAAGTGGGCCAGATGGTCAATGACACCAGGGCCGAGATTGAGAAGGTATTGGAAGAGACGAAGGCAAAGATGGAAAAGGCCCTGCGGGAGGCCAGAATGAAAGCGGAAGTCATCGACGTGACCCTGCCCGGCAGCAGGAGCGAGCTTGGACACAGGCATCCTGACACCATTGTCCAGGAGGAGGTGGAGCGGATCTTCGTGGGCATGGGCTATGAGGTGGTGGAAGGGCCGGAGGTGGAGAAGGATTATTACAACTTTGAAGCTCTGAATATTCCAGCGGATCACCCTGCCAAGGATGAGCAGGACACCTTCTATGTGGCCTGTGCCCCTGGGGCGGGGGACCTTCTTCTGCGCACCCAGACTTCCGGTGTCCAGGTGCACGAGATGGAGAAGGGCAGGCTTCCCAACCGGATGATCGCCCCCGGGCGGGTGTACCGCTCCGATGAGGTGGACGCCACCCATTCTCCCTGCTTCCACCAGATTGAGGGTCTGGTGATTGACAGGCATATCACCTTTGCCGACCTGAAGGGGACTCTGGCAGAGTTTGCCCGGGAACTCTTCGGGGAGAAGACAGGAGTGAAGTTCCGACCCCACCATTTCCCTTTCACGGAGCCCAGCGCGGAGATGGACGTGAGCTGTTTTAAATGCGGCGGAAGCGGCTGCCGTTTCTGCAAGGGAAGCGGATGGATTGAGATCCTGGGCTGCGGTATGGTGCACCCCCATGTGCTGGAGATGAGCGGCATAGATCCGGAGGAGTACACAGGTTTTGCCTTCGGCGTGGGACTGGAGCGCATTACGCTGCTGAAATATGAGATTGACGATATGCGCCTGCTGTATGAGAATGATATCAGGTTCCTGAAGCAGTTCTGACGGCGGGAAGTTTTGGACAAGTGCGACACGTTCGCATACAAACACTATTCCATAAAGAACAGAACTTTGTGG
>CAJUNZ010000041.1 GCA_910587755.1 uncultured Acetatifactor sp.
CAGCTCCCCACAGGAGGACCAGAATCCCTGCCAGCACAGACGCCAGAAACCACTTATTCCTGCCGCCTGCCTTCCTGGCTCCGGACAAGGTATCCCCTTTCTGATTATCCGCCGCCTTTTTCCAAATCTCTTTCATACCTGCCGCCTTTCAAATCTCCCGGCTCAGGGGTCACTCCATATGCGCTATGTATGTCAGGTGGTCCCCCAGTCGTTCCAGGTTGGACACCAGATTGATGAACACCCCGCTGCTCTCCGGCCTGCACTCCCCGGAATTGAGCCTCTTGATATGGCTGTCGATGAGCTTCTTGCGGAATGCATCCACTTCCTCTTCCACCTGGTCGATCCGAGGCAGCAGTTCCTTCTCCCGGCTTAGCATAAACTGCTTCAGCAGCTGATAGAGATCGTCCACCTTCCCCACCATGGCGTCCAGTTCCGCCATAACGCTCTCGGAGAAATGCAGATTCTGCTCAATGGTCCTGGCGGTGTACTTTGTAAAATTGTCCGCAATCTCAGCGATTCTCATAATATCGCCCACATTGTTATGAAGATTGGAAATGCTCCTCTCATCAGAAAGCCTGCTCTGGGCAGAGAGGCGGATGAGAAAGTTCACAATCTCCTGGCTGGTGCCTCCGGCCTGTTCAATCAGATTCTGGGCAGGCCCAATCAGGCTCTTGTCTTTAGACTGAAAAGAACGATAGGCCGTCCGAAAGGCCTCCATGGCGGTGTCCGACAGATGCACCATCTCCTTCTCCAGCTGGGAGATGGCCAGGGACGCGCTTGCCAGCATTCTTTCGTCCAGACAGGTGGACGCCCTGTCCTGCTTTTTCCCCCGGACCAGAAGCTCGGATATCTTCACAAACACTCCGCAGAAGGGCAGAAAAAGCACAGTACAGGCCACATTGAAAAAGGTGTGGAACATAGCGATCTGAGTGGCCACGGAGCCAAACCAGCTGCGGAAAGTACACTCCAGAAAAGAAGGCCAGCACATGAGAAGGATAAAAAAGAGAAGGGAGCCGAAGGTGTTAAAGAGCAGATGGATAAAACCTGCCCTTCTGGCATTGGTCCCTGCCGTAAAAGAAGACATCAGCGCCGTAACACAGGAGCCGATATTGGTGCCCAGAATCAGGTACAGCACCTCGTTGCCCCCGGTTCCCACCGTCAGGCCGGCCACGGACATGGCAATGACCACAGAAGTGATGGCCGAACTGGACTGAACCAGGGCCGTTAAGGCTATCCCCGCAAAAAGCAGCAGAAAAGGATTGGTCAGTGACTCAAACATGCCCTGGACCGCGTCGTAGCTGCCTTTCATGGCGTCGGACATCAGGGACAGGCCGATAAACACCAGCCCCAGACCGGCCAGAATCAGGCCGGTCTTTTTCAGGTTGTCGCTTTTACAGACCATGCTCATCATGATCCCCACAAAGACAAACACCTGGACATAGGTGGTGATGGGAAAGGCGCTCAGCGCCGCCACCTGGGCGGTGATGGTGGTACCGATGTTGGCCCCCATAATCATGGCGGCAGCCTGGTGCAGGTTCATAATTCCCACATTCACAAAACCCACAATGAGCACGGTGGTCACGCCGGAACTCTGGATCAGAGCCGTGGCCGCCGCCCCGATGCCCACATTGGCAAGCTTTCTGCCGGCGGTTTTTCCGAACAGCGCCTTGATCTTCCCTGTGGCAAGCTGCTCAATATTTCCTGTGAGCAGATGCACCCCCACCAGGAACACCCCGGTGCCGGCGGCTAATCTTACCATAAATAACAGCAACTCTTCAAAAGTCATCTCTCTTCCCTCTCATCTGTTTCTCTTATTGTCTCCGGTTCATATCACTGCTTGACTCTTCAGGCTTTCCCACCGTTTTCATAAGCTGCTGGGCATACTCTCTGTTGTACTCCACCACCTGGGACACCGCCTCATCCCCGCCGCCGATATTTATGGAAAAATCGTCGTCGATCTGGCCGTTCTCATCATAGTTTCCTGTGGAGCACAGGGCGTCATGCCCCCCTGCGGAAGGGATATAGCTGTCCCTGTCCCCCGCACTGTCCCCGGGCATCGGCGCCGCCTTCTTTTCCCCTTCTCCCACGCCTGCGGGAGGCAGATACAGTTTTCCGATTTCTTCAATTCTCATTCCCATTTTCTTTTCACTCCTATTCCAATTCATCTAATCACAGCAAACACCATATGGGCAGCATACATCAGCACCATCACCGCTCCCTCCGGCCGTTTCAGAGTCCTTGCCGTAAGGAGGAAGAGAAAGGTCAGCAGACTGACAAAGATCAGAATCCCCATGTCATACACCGACGCCACATTCACCGCCACCGGATGGATGGCGGCTGAGATGCCCAGAATCAGCATCAGGTTAAACAGATTGGATCCCACCACATTGCCCACCGCCAGGCCTGTCTCCCCTTTTCGGGCCGCCACCACGGAAGTCACCAGTTCCGGCAGGGACGTCCCCACGGCCACAATGGTGAGCCCGATCAGTGTCTCCGACATGCCCAGGGCCCCTGCAATTTCCTTGGCGCCGTACACCACAGCCTGTCCTCCTGCCACAATCAGCCCAAGGCCCGCCCCAATGAACAGGGCACACTTCCACAGGGGCTTTTTCTCCACATCCTCCTCCGGGGCCGGATGCTTTCTGGCGTCCAGAATGAGGTATGCAATGTAAGCCCCAATCAGCAGTATCAGCAGTATGCCCTCGCCCCTTCCCACCACTCCAGCATCCCCGTCCATGCCGGCCCGGGCAATCTGTCCCGAGAACACAAAAGTCCCGCAGGAGAGCAGAAACACCAGCGCCGTAACCCCGATGGACAGGGGAAAGTCCCTCTTCAGCACCGCCTTCTCCGAAGAGACCGGATGGATAAGAGCGCACATTCCAAGGACGCAGAGCAGGTTAAAAATATTGGACCCCACCACATTGCTCAGAGCGATCTCATTGGACCCCTGGACTGCCGCCGTAATACTCACCGCCAGCTCCGGAGCGCTTGTCCCAACGGCCACAATGGTCAGGCCGATAATCAGGCCCGGCACCCTGAAATTTCTCGCCAGGGCCGCGCTACCGTCCACAAAGATACCGGCGCCCTTGACCAGGGCAATAAACCCCGCAATCAAAACTGCCACACACATGAAAAACATAGTCTTCCTCCATTTCAGAATCCATTTTTCCTCTTTTCAGAAAAAGCGAGGCTATTACTGCAAACATAAGTTACAGTAAAAGTCTCGCTTCTTTTCAACATATCCCGGGGAATTTCCTTCCCGTATTGACGCAGATATGCTACATGCCAACGCATGCAGGCTACTCCCTCTTACACCACTCTTATCATAACAGACCGGAGAGAACCTGTCAACACATTTCAGAGCCCATTTTTCTGAGAATGTGTAACAGCTCAGACAGGGCCCTGAACTGTTACGAGAATACCTGCAGCCCCGGCTCTTCCCCAGATTTTACCGGGACGCCTGGTAAAGCCGAAAAGTTTTCTTCTCCTCACAGTAAATCCAGTCAACCCCCGTTCAACTTCCGGGCGTATTCTCTCAGGGCGGTGTCTACGTCTTCTCCCCCTGCAATCTTCTGAAGCATCTTCCACCATCCCTCCCGGGCGGCGGCCCACCCTGGAGTAACCTGGTAATAATCCCCCATATACTGCATAAATATACTATATTCTGTCATCAGCAGATCGTTCTCGTATATCTCCGGCATCTCCCTGACCGGCCAGAATGTAGAAGTCAATACAGCTCTCCTGTAACTGTCCTCGTTCTCCGTCATATAGCGGATAAAAGTCTTGGCCGCCTCCACCCTCTCCTCATCCCCATTGTCAAAAATGCCAAAGCCCCATATGCCCCCCTGAAGCCTGGGCTCCCCTTCGCTCACCGGGAAGGCCATGGGAAAAACCTCAAAATCCAGTTCCGGATTGTTCACAATCTGAGCAATCTCCAGGGAGGCATTCCAGCAGAACGCCATGGCCAGATCCCCCCGGCAGAACTGGGCGATCTCTTCTGCGGACGTGGTATCCGGTTCAAACGCAATCCCCTCCAAGTCCCTCAGAAGCTTCAGCGCCAGACTGTTTTCCTGACCGTCAATGGTATACATACTGTGGGACTCATCCGCGAAAGTTCCCCCGTACAGATTATTTACCAGTGCCCGGGTCCCCTGGTCCCCGCTTTGGTTTTTACAGTAGAGAACCCCCACCCGTTCCTGTCCGTACGCCCTCAGCGCCTGGACGGCATGGACAAAATCCTCCGTGGACCAGGTATGTGTCTCCTGATCAATATACTCCAAAGCCCCTGCCTCCTGAAAAAGATCGTAATTGATGGCCATGCAGTGGGCAGTCATACAGACAGGAAACTCATAGTACTCTCCATTGCTGTGCTGACATGCCTTCCGTATATTCTCATAGATTTCACTGGCATAATCCTCCTCCCACAGATCGGTCAGATCCGCCAGAAGCCCCTGATCCCCCCAGTCGGCCACCAGCCGCTCCGGCCCTTCAAACACCAGGTCGGGCGCGGTTCCCTCGGCCACCGCGTCCCTTATCCTCTGATCCCCGGTGTCGTAGTCCAGACATTCCACATTCACATGGATCTCCGGGTGCTCCTTGTGAAAACTGGTGATCAGACCGGTTACTGCAGTCAGGTTGCCCCAGTTTCCCACCTGAAAAGTCCACAGGGTAATCTCTGTCTCCCCGTAGGGTTCCTCCGTCACCTGATCCGGGGTGGGTCCCACCTCCTCGCCGCAGGCAGTCAGGGCCACGGCAGCCAGCAGCGCCACACTTGACGCAATGATTTTTTTCAAAGTTCTCCCCCTCTCACACTCCAGCCCGCCCTAGCCGCACACGGTTCTCTCACTCCGGCCTCCTGCGCTTTCGGGCGTTTGTCACCCTTCCCCCTGACCGTGAAGATACCGCTCCAGCAGCCCTGCCAGTTCCACCATATCATATGGTTTTGCCGCATGGGCGTTCATTCCGCAGGCCAGGCATTTCTTCACGTCATCCTCAAAAGCATCCGCGCTCACGGCAATGATGGGAATAGCCTCTGCGTCCTTCCGGGAAAGGCTGCGGATGGCTGACGCCGCTTCATATCCTGACATCACCGGTATTCTCAGATCCATCATGATCAAGTCATACCAGCCCTCTTCCGACTGTTCAAATTTCTCCAGACAAATCTTCCCGTCTTCCGCCCAGTCCAGTTCCAGACCCAGCTCGGAGAGCATGGACTCCCCGATCTCCCAGTTCAGCTCATTGTCCTCTGCAAACAGAATCCGCCTGCCGACAAAGTCCATGCCGTCTGTTTCTTCCTCCCCGGCCCCATGCCCCTGCGCCTCCGCAAAGGGCCTCAGCCCGAAGTACAGCCCTGACCGGAACAAAGGTTTTTCCACAAACCCGTCGATTCCTGCCGCTCTGGCCTGCACTTCCAGGTTATCCCACTCCCCGTCCGACAGCAGGAGAAGCGTGAACTTTTCCCCAAAACGATCCCGCAGTTCCCCTGCCGCTTCAATGCCGTCCCGATCCTGGATATCCCAGTCCAGCAGCACAATGGGAAACTCCTCACCCTCTCCGCACTTTTCCATCCGGCGGAAAGCATCTTCCAGATTCCCCACCCACTCCGCCTGCAGTCCCAGGGAACAAAGCATGTTCTCTGCGGTTTTACAGCTCAACTCATCATCGTCCACCAACAGCACCGTCCTCCGTGGCAGCGTCATCTCCTGAGCCTGCGCCGGAATTTTTTCCATATCCAGGGTCACATAGAAATCACTGCCCTGGCCCGGCCGGCTCTCCACGCGGATGGAGCCGCCCATTGCGTCTACAATGGACTTGGTGATGGTCATCCCCATCCCTGCACCTTGGCTTTTTTCGACCCGCGCATTGTCTTCTCTTGCAAAAGCGTCAAATATCCTTGCCTGAAATTCCTCTGTCATGCCAATTCCGTTGTCCCTGATATGGAGACAGGAGCGGATATATTTTTCCCCCTTGGGCGACGGCTCCTCCGACAGGCTCACCTGAATGGTTCCGTTTTCCGGTGTGAATTTCACGGCGTTCCCAATGATATTCAGCAGAATCTGGCTTAAGCGCACCCTGTCCGCGCTCACGTCCTCGTTTTGGACATCCTGTATGTAGATATTAAAATGCTGCTCCTTCTCCTGAATCTGGGGCTGGATCACGGTCATAATATTCTGCATGACCTCCCGGAGAGAGACCGGCTCCAGATTCAGCGTAAGCCCGCCGTTGTCTATCTTGGCCATGTCCAGCATGTCATTGATCAGTCCCAGCAGATGGCGGCTGGACACGCTGATACGCTTCAGGCACGTCCTGATCTGCGCTGCGTCGTTCAAATGATTCATGGCCACAGTGGTCATTCCCATAATACCGTTCATGGGCGTGCGGATATCGTGGCTCATATTGGAGAGGAACTCATTTTTCGCCCTGCTGGCGCGCTCAGCGCTCTGCCGCTCCCTCTCCGCAGAGCATCTGGCCTGTTCGGCGGACTGATAAGCGCCTTTCAGTTCCCGCATCTGCCTTCTGGTCAGCCGGAAATAGCCGGAAAAAATCGCAAGAAGCACACAGAGGATCAGAATACAGCTCCCCAGGGAGCCCAGTGACCATCGGTCCGTCAGCCTCTCCACCGTCTGATCCAGAGTGTTATAAGGCATGTACAGCAGCAGATACCATTCAGAGGAAGGAAGTTTCGTGCAGTACAGATTCCACCGTTTTCCCTCTATCTCAATCTCACTCACATAGTCCTGACCGCTTTTTATAGACGCCTGCAGCTCCGTGATATACTGCTCCTGCCTGCTGCTCATCTGGTCGAAATAGTTGTCCCGCCCCTCCTCTGCATTCTGCAGAATAAAAGCCCCATCCCCGCGGATAATGGAATATTCCACCATGCTGCTGTCAATGTTCACGGACAGTGTGTCGCTGAGGTAGCTCACGGGAAGTCCTGCCACCAGCGCGGTACTCTTTCTCCCATCCCCCATATCATAGGCGGCGGGAACTCCTATCAGGGCGACCCGCTCCCCGTGCTCATCCTGCCCCACGCTCACATTGTCCCTGCCGCCCATAATGGACCTCTGCAGTGTCTGGGGAGTTTCCGGCTCCACCTGGGACCCATATATCATCTGAAAATCGCCGTCTCCCGTGTAAAATGCCAGATACTCAAAGCCTCTGGAGCGTGCATTCTGAGACAGCTCCACCCGCATGGCCTCATTCTCCCTCTGCCGGGCCGGGGGAACCGCGTCCACCAGGGCCTCCACCTGGGACAGGCGGAGCTCAATGGTGGTTCCAAAGTGCGCGGCAACCTGTTCACTCATTCCCGACATGTAGATTACACCGATTTCCTTAATGGCCTCCGCTCCTGTCCGGTTCATCCATGTTGTCTGAATATGAAACACAATGATGCAGAAGATAGACGCAAGAATCAGACCAGCCGTCAAAAAACGTGTCCCATTATGCCTCATGGCCAAGCTCCTCCTGAAAATACCAAAAATGCGTACCCTTCTTATTATAGCCCAGAATGCCTCTGCTTTCAAGGGAACTCCTTCTTTTTTTGGAGATGGTAAAAAAACAGGAACTTCAGCCAGGTGAAACCTGCGGTTACTTGGCAGGGCTGTACTAAGCGCCCCGCAGATATTCCTCCAGCATGGCCTCCTGGTAAGCGGCTTTTTTCTGCCGGAGCATTTCTTCTTTCACCTCCTGCAGTTCCTCCAGATAGATATGGTCCAGCTGCTTTAAGCTTTTTTCAGAGATCTCCACGTCGGACCGGTATTTCTCATAGAATTCCCTGCGGTACTTCCACAGCTGCAGCCTGTCCCCATAGCGCTCCTTGAGCTTCTGGGCAATCTGCAGGCCCTCCGGGTCATAGTCTCCTGCGTACAAAAAATGCACCTCCCGTGGGAAAAGATCCAAAAACACCAGCACCGCCAGGCGTATCTGACCGTTCCCGCACAGAACGGCGGCCTCCGGCCAGGCCTGGGACAACTTTGCAAACACCGCCGGATTTTCCACAATATAGACGCACTTCTCCCCCTGGGGAGACACCCGCTCCAGCTTTCTCATGGTCAGCAGTGTCAGCTGCAGGGGCTCCCTCTGCGTCAGAAATCCCTCCAGGCCCCGGTGGGGCTTTCCGTCTTTTCCCTGCCCTGCCACCCCGTACACAAGCATATTGTTGGAGAGTTCGTCCCGAAGCAGCCCTGCCTTCCAGAAAAGTTCCGCCTTCTCCTCCGCCCTGAATTCCGTCAGTCCCGGGGAACCTGGGATGTGTTCCCTTAAAAACGCGCACAAAAGCTGCTCCCCCAGGGTCCCCGCATCCAGAAAATGAGGATCCCCCGTGGTCTTTGCCGCAAATACGGCGGTGAGTTCATAGGCCCCCGCCCTGTCTTCAGCGGAGAGAAAAGGCAGTCTGGGGATCGCCCTCAGCAGCATGGAAAGGGTTTCCTCCAGTTTCTCAGGCTGCCTGCGGTAGTGTTCCATCAACAGCCGGTATCCCTCCCCCTTGGTCTGAAAAACCTCCTGGAGCCACAGGGCGCCGGGGTTCCCGGGACAGGAGGCCGTTATCCCTGTAAAAAACTGCTCCTTCCTGGCTTCCTCCTGCCGCCTCTGCTCCTTCTTCCCCAGAAGTTCTTCCTGAAAATATCCCTGCAGAACCACCTCCCATCTGAGCCCCGAAAACCTGCTGCCCTCCAGGGCCTTCTCCATGGCAGAGGCTGAGACGCTGACCGTGTCCTTCCCGGCATAGTTCTTCTGGAGAAATCCCCCAAGCTGCCTGCACTCCTCCCGGTCCAGGCCCGAGAGCTGTACCGTGCCCCCGAAGCGCCCCAGGCTCCGGTACTTGTCCCAGACCTTTACAAATAACTTCTCATAGACCTTCCGCTGCTTAAAATATTCAATGCACTCCTGCAGTTTCCGGTCCTCTTGTGTCATCCTGTCTTCCA
Source organism: uncultured Acetatifactor sp. (assembly GCA_910587755.1). Classification (GTDB taxonomy): domain Bacteria; phylum Bacillota; class Clostridia; order Lachnospirales; family Lachnospiraceae; genus Acetatifactor. The sequence continues at coordinate 8,925 of CAJUNZ010000041.1, forward strand.
TATTACATCATCCCTTTATCCTCAGGCCGGGGGCCTGTCCCCGCTCTGTCCTCAGGCAGCGTCCCCGTTCATCTACCTGCTGCCCTCCTGGGCCAGCAGACGCTCCCTCCCGTTCCAGACATAGGGGATAACCGTGACAAATTTGGCGTTCTCCGGCCGCAGCAGCTGATAGATGGCCAGCCCCGGAACCGTATCATAATCCCCCCAGAGCACCTGGGAATTGATCATAAAGTTAAAGCGGCATTCCACCATAAGCCTGAACATATCCCGTATATTGGTCTCGTCCACCCCTGCAAATGCCTCGTCCAGGGAGATAAGCCTGGGAGCCTCCTTCCTGGCGCCTGCGTATTTTGCCACCACTGCCGAGAACAGGGGCACATACATGGACATGGCCTTCTCCCCTCCGCTGAAGGTGAAAAACACTCTGTCCGTGAGCTCCTTTTTCTTTTCCCCGGTCTTCTGGCACTCCAGGGTGAATTCAAACCATTTCCGGTAATCCAGCACCTCCCGCATAATGGCGTGGAAGGACTGCACAGAATCCCCCTCCCCGGTGAGTTTTCTTGCCTCGGCAATCTTGGAACGGAAGTGCAGAGAGAGCTTTTCCACCTCTTCCTCCCGCATGATTTCCGCATCCTTGGACAGGAGTTCCACCAGTTCCCCGGTGTCCAGCTGTTCCTCCCTTGATGCCCGCCTGTTCTTCCAGCTGAGACTTAATTTCAGGCCGCTGGAAGTGTGCATGGACCCCATAAGACGATTCATATTCTCCACCCAGCGCTTGCTGGCATGGATTTTTGCCCGGATTTTTTTGCTGATGGTATTGGCCAGAATGTCCTCAAACAGCTCCCTCTCCTTGTCGCTGAGCAGGCGTCTTAATACTTCCGCGTCCTCCCGCAGCTTTCCCACCAGCTCCTTGAATCTGACGCCGGAGCCCCGGTATTTTCCGCAGATGTCTATTCTGCGCATGGAGACCTGGTGAAAACTCCCCTGGTCCTCCTGCTCAAACAAAGGCTGCAGGGTAAGCTGATAGTTCACAAGATATCCCCTGTTCTGGTGGTAAATCTCCTGCAGATTTCCCAGCAGGTCGGACTGTTTTCTGCTCCCGAACTTTCCTCCCAGCATGGAGCATACCTTCTCCGCCTGATCTTCCATATCCTGGTTTACGGCAAAGGTGCGCTCCACATATCCCAGGTTGTATTCTCCCCGGAATCCCTCTTCCAGATACCGGTATCGGAGGGTATTTTCCTGATGAGCCTCCCTCTGCTGCAGCAGCTCCCGCCCCAGCTGTTCCTCCCGCTCCCGCCAGTGGGTCTGCTGTCTGGCGGACTCTTCCCGCAGTCCCGGCAGGGCCGTAAGCCTCTCCAGACAGTAGTCCAGCCTCTCCTTGATTTTCTCGTAATCTGTCAGCAGAAGCTGCTCCCGCACCGACTGCAGCGCGGCCTCCAGGTCGCTCTTCCTGCGGGATATTCTACCCAGTTCATAGCGGATGGTATCCAGGTCCTGGTCCACAGCCTCCATGGTGCTCTCCAGGCTCTCCAGCAGATGAAGACCGCTGCGGTATTTTCCATGGTCCAGGCGGACCTGGGTAAAACACTCCCTGTACTCACCCAGGCTCTCCAGAGCCTGGGTGCAGAGATCCAGTCTGGGGGCCAGATAGCACCTGTCGCAGAGCTCCCGCACCCCAAGCTGGATCTCATCCAGCTCCTGCTTCACCTGGGCAAGGTGCTCTCTGGATTCCCTGATCTGTCGGTTCAGCTGCTCCAGGTCGTAGAGCCTGTCCGCATACTCCCTGGCCGCCTCCTTTATCTCCGCCTCCGGGGGATACCCGTCCCATTCTTTCTGCAGCAGGGCCTTCCGGGTCTTAAGGGCCTCAATACCCTCCTCACAGGCCTGCTTCTGCTGCAGCGTCTCCTGCTCCTCCTGCTCCAGCCGGGCTATTTTCTCCCCCCGGAACCGCTCCCTGGCCCTGGCGCCCACATACCGTGCCCGGTACTCTCCTGTGACAGTTCCCTCCAGGACGCCTATCCTGTAATGGCCCCTCTCGTCCACCCAGGTATCGGCGCCCTCCGGGGACATTCCCTTCCGGCACACCCCGATGGAAGCCAGAATATGGGAGACATCCTCCTCTCCCCGGTCTGCCTCCAGAAACGCCAGCAGATTCTGCTTCACCTGGGCGGCATCCCCGAAAATATATCGGTCGCAGACTCCCTCCCCCAGGGCCTCAATGGTCTCCCTGTACCGGGCAGGGACAATCAGCGCGTCCAAAATGCCCATGGCAAGGAGGGCCTCCTCCAGGCGGGACGCCTGTTTTTCCTCCAGCCCCTCCCCAAAATCCACGGCCTTATAAAACTGCAGGTAGGGAATTTTCTTTTCCGCCAGAAGCTGCCTGCTGCGCAGGGTCTCCGGACTGCACTCCGGCTCCGGATCCTTCCTGTCCCTCCACTCCTGCAGCTCCTGCCGGATCCGCTGCAGCTCCTGGAGAAGGGTCTGCCTGCGCCGACCCTCCTCAAACAGCCCTTCCTTCAGCTCCTGTTCCACAGCCTCAAAAGCAGCCCGCCAAAGAGCCCGGATCTCATTGAAATCCGTCCCGTGGATATATCTCTCAATTCCCTGTACCGTGTGCTGCTTTACCTCCTCCGGCAGGTGCAGCTGCTGGTTTTGCTTCTCCCACAGGTAGAAATTCTCGATCCACTGATCCTTTTTCCCCTGGAGCATAAGATCCTGCTGGCGGCATTCCCTCTCCTTCTGTTCCTGCCTGCCCCGGACAGCGTCCAGTTCCCGAAGATTCCTGTCATACCGCTCCTGGCAGTTCTTCTCCTCCAGAAGAGCCTCCCTGGCCTTCCCCACCCTGCCGGTATACTCCGTCAGCAGCTTCTCGTGGCTCTGGAACGCCTGCTCTTCCCGGGGAGCTTCCAGCAGCTCATTTTTCAGAAAAAGGTACTCGTCAAAAGGAATCCCCTCCAGAACCTCCTCCATGCGGGCCAGATTTTCCTCCACCTCCTGCCAGAGAAGTTCGTTCTGCTCCTGCTGCCTTTTCCGGGCGCCGTCCATCTCCCGGTATTTCTGCTCCTTCTCCTGCTCCTGTCTCTTCTTCTGGGAGACTTCCTGCTCCGCCTCCCCTATCTGACCGGAAAGCCGGATCTCCCGCTCCTTCAGCTGTGCGGCGTCGCTGTCCTTCAGAGAGTCCTGTTCCTGCCGCAGGACCTCTTCTTCCCTTTTCAACCCCTCATAGGCTTCTTTCTCCTTCTCCAGACACGCGGCGCTTTGAGCCTGCCGGGAGACCAGTTCCTCCATTTTTTCCTGCTGTTTCCTGCACTCCTGGGCACATTTTATAAAGTACAGGGCCTTATCATAGAGCACAATCTGGTTGTACTGATCAAAGGATTTCTCAATCTGCTCCGCCGCGCGGATACTCTCGTCCAGCACATCCAGACTGGCCTTCTGGCCGTCCATATTTTCAATGGCCTCCGACATGGGGCGCAGGTCTTCCTCGGACAGGGTCTGCAGGGAACTGCTGAGAATCTCATTGATAATAGTGGGCTTAAAATCCTTGGAGAGCTTGGGGGTCCGCAGCTGTATCAGCAGATCCAGCATCTCCTGGTACTCTTCCATGGTCTCAAAGCCAAAGAGCAGCCTGTTGACGCACTGCACATACTCCCCCTGGGTCTCCATAACACGTCCGCCCTCTCCCAGCCGATTTTTCAGCTCCTGCTTTGTGCAGGTGATCCGGTTCTGCATGTCCTTGTAGAGAAATAGATTCCTGCCCACCCGCCTTCCGTCCGTGACACAGAAATACCAGGTGTCCAGCTTCTTGTTCCTCCTGGCCCGGATCCCCATGCCAATGGTGGTATAGCTGTCGCTGTCCTCCCGCTTCAGCTCCATGTACAGATAACCTGTACGCTCCTCTCTCCCGTCCCCTTCTTCCAGGAGATAGTTCTCCATTTTCCGGGCCCGGGAGCCAAAAGGATCCAGCCTCTCCGGGCGCATATTGCCGTCCAGAAGAAGGGGGATAAAGCTCTGCATGGTGACGGATTTTCCGGAGCCGTTGGCCCCCCGCAACAGCATTCTTCCGTCCAGAAATTCAAATTCCTGCTCGTCATAATACCAGAAATCCAGCATGCCTATCCTATTTATCTGCCATTCAGTGCTCATTGGTGTTCCTTCCTTTCTTCCCCGGTGAAAAATCATCCGGATACTTCCCGGTGAGCCTTCCCAGCACAGGCCGGATCAGCACATCCTCCCCCCGGTCTTCCACCAGTTCCAGAGTCTTCAGACAGGAGGATATTTCCCTGTAAAATTCTTCCGTCACCATCTCCCGGTAGGACTTGATAAATCCTCCTCCAAACCTGTCCCTGCACTCTTCCAGCAGTCCCCGGAAAGCCTCCCTGGACATCAAAATACTCTCGTCCCCTTCCGGCTTACAGCTTCCGGACTCCACCCGTTCCCGGACCAGCTGCCCGCACAGAAGTACAATGTCCGAGAGCATATTTTCCTCCGGAAGACATCTTCCCAGACGGCAGTCCTCCCCCAGTATCAGGTATGCGCTGCTGCGGTACACCTGGAGCTCACAGGAGAGCCGTTCCTCCAGATCTCCCTGGATCATATTTCTGTAATTTCTCACATAGGCAAAGTCTTCTTCGTTTTCCTCCGTGCGGTAGAGCCCCATGGACATGAGCAGACTCCGGTATACTCGCTGTCTTCGGACGATCCCCCGGTCCTCGTCCACATCGATCCACTCTCCTTTGAGAAAATCCCTGTGACTGGAATAATCCATAATGTTCTGGGTGAAATTGCGCATGAAAAACCGGGACACACCTGTGTTCTGATACAGTACTTCCCCGCTGTAATCCCTGGCAAATCCCTCCTCGCTGCCGTCGTCCACCTCCAGAATCCCCACGGACACGCAGTATTTCATAACCTTGATCAAATGCCGTCTGAAGCGGTAGACAGTCCAGTCAATCTGCTCCTCCTGGTACTGTCCCTGGACATATTCCGTCAGCTCTGACAGCACAAACTGTTCCTCCGCCTCCTTGTTCTCCAGAAACATCAGAATCAGGCAGAAAAAAGCGTATTCCACCGGCTCCGTAAACTCCTGTATCCCCATCCAACACTCCGCTTTTGCCGGGATCTTCTCCACCTTCACAAGATAGGGATTGACAATCACCTGATACCCCATCTTCTCCATAAGGAATTTCTTTACCTCCCCAAGCTGGTCTTTCACCTGGTAATACAATTCCTTGTCCCTGCTCTTTAACACCCACCGCCTGCTCAGCAGTATCTCTAACGTATTCATATCTATGCTTCTTCCTGTTTCTGTTCCTCCGGGCCGGCTCAATTAAAAGCTGCCCCAGAACTGATTCTACTCAAATACAATGGTATAGGCGGGCATCCGGAAAGTTCCGTCCGTGCATTTCAGAATGCAGGTCTTCTCCTGATCCTCCAGAAGAATGGAAAACGCCTGCCCGTCCTCGGTCTTGGCCCGGTGTGCTTTATTCTCCAGCCCCTTGGAGAGCCATGTGAGAAATACATCCCTGATCTGGGGTTCAATCTCAGGAAGAGAGGCAAAGTCAAGCCGGCCCTCCCTGATATAGCTCTCAAGCAGCCTCCTTTCTTCCTCCAGCCGCGCCAGCATGGCCTGCCGGACCTCCTCTTTCTCCCAGGTGCTGTCTCTGATCCCGCAGCGCTTTGACTTCTCCCTGTAGGTGCGCACTCTGGGCTGAAGCAGGATCTCATGGGGCGGCTCCTCAAAAACACCACTGTTGATGCTCTCGGTACTCCGGGCAAAATCCCCTCTCAGGTGCAGGGGCTTTTCCACGCCAAAGACCACCGCACTCAGCTTATGAGCCTCCCCCATATCCCTGCATCCGGCAAACATGGAGGCCAGCTTCCGGTACTCCTCCCGGCGGCTGGCGGCGCTGTTGTTCTGCTCGCTTAGGCGGCTCGCATACCGGGTGATTTTCCGGATCACTTCATTGGTGGTGTCAAAGACTTTCATGGCCTCCGACTCCCCTCCGCCCGTCCCGGCAAACCACTTCTGTATATTCTCCCAGCGTCCCTTCATTTTCTCATAGATCTGCTGTTCCTCCACCTGGACCTCAATCCTGGGGATGGACATCTCATAGGCCGTCACCTGCTCCAGAATGCGGACCACCGTCTCCTCCGGGATCCTTTTCATGATCTGCTCAATGGCCGTCACATTGACCTGCAGACTTTTCACGAAAGTGCGCAGGTATTCCGTAAGACGATCCTTAAACACCAGGAAGGCTTTCGTCTTCATCATTTCTTCTGCTTTCACACTGTTCAGCTCCCGCATGTAATCCTGATAATTCTGGTTCAGACGGATAAAATCATTGTTCAGATCACTCCACCAGCCGTAGATTTTTTCCTTATCCATCTCCCCAATTTCCCCTGTTTTTCCCAGGGACATGCGAAGCCGCTCCAAAAGTGTAGGTTCCAGAGAGGCCCCTTCAATCAGCAGATTCTCCAGACGGATCACCATGCGCTCAATCTCCACCGTGGTCTCCGTAAGCTGGTAGCGAAATTTCTTATTCTTAAATTCCTCTATGGAAGCTACTCTCCGGGTGTCCTGGATGGTGGCCAGGTTGCCCCAGGCGCTCAGAGTCTCCAGATCCTGCTGGCACTGTTCCATGGTGTAGTCGGCAAAATATGGATCCTCCGTCAGCTCAGCATAGACCTCCTCCTGGTACATCCAGTATTTCAGCTTCTCATAGTTTAAATAAAACAGCCGTGCAATTGAGCGGTATCTATCTGAATTCTCCACATCCAGGTATTTTGCCTCATGCACCGGCCTGATTAATTTCTCATTGACCTTCACTGTTCAACCTCTGCGCTTTCTTATGTATTTCCGCTCTCTGTCAAAATTCTACCACAAAATAAGTTATTTTAAAACAGTTATTTCAAAAAAGCACCGGCCCGCAAGCCGATGCTTTTTTAATCCTGTTACTTCACGTCCTGAAAGGCCGCCTCAGGTACGATATTGTCAGGCGTCCAAAGTAAACATCGAGATAAGTTCCTTCAATGTCTGGGCCTGGGCGGACAGCTCCTCGCTGGCAGCCGCGGACTGCTGTGAGGTGGCGGCATTTGTCTGCACCACGCTGGAAATCTGGTCAATAGCCATGGTAATCTGGGCCACGGAACCGGCCTGCTCCTCAGCGGCGCTGGCAATCTGTGTTACCACTTCCAGAACCTTTTCTGCGCTCTCCACCACTGCCTGAAGGGACTGGCCGGTAGCCTGGGACAGGCTGGCTCCTTCGTTTACGGCCGAAATGGTATCCTCGATCAGAACCGCTGTATTCTTGGAAGCCTCCGCGGACTTACCGGCCAGGCTGCGCACCTCATCTGCCACAACGGCAAAGCCCATGCCTGCCTCTCCCGCCCTGGCTGCCTCCACGGCGGCGTTCAGAGCCAGAATATTTGTCTGGAAGGCGATATCTTCAATGGACTTGATTACCTTGCCAATCTCCTGAGACTTTGCTTCAATATTGGCCATGGCGTTCATAAGCCCATCCATATGCTGGGAGCATATTTGAATCTGCTCATGGGACTGCATATTTTCATTTTTGGCGGTCTTGGCATGGTCTGCGGTACTGTCCACCTGACGGCCCACATCATTGATGGTTGCCGCCAGCTCTTCAACGGATGCAGCCTGTTCTGTGGCACCCTGGGCCAGAGCCTGTGCACCGTTGGATACCTGGTCGCTGCCTGCACCTACCTGATCAGAGACATGGACAATATTTCTCATGGTGCTGTTCAAGTCGTCCCGCAGTTTGCGCATAGCCAGCAAAATGGGACGCAGCTCCCCTTTGTAGTTGTCTTCCGACTTTGTGCGGACAGTGAGATTGCCGCCGGCCAACTCATGAAGCACATAACCTGTATCCCGGATAACAGCCTTCAGATTATGTATTATGGTGCGCATGGACTCGGACAGCCTGCCCATCTCATCCCTGGACTGATAAGGAATTTCCACTTCAAAGTCGCCATCGCTCATCTTCCGGACAGCCCTTTCCAGCTGGTCAATTACGGAAGTGATGGATTTTGTAATATATGTGGACAGCAGGATGCCTGCCAGTATGGAAGCAATACCAATAATAAGCAGCACAACTATCGTCTTCTTAGCTACGTCCATACTTTCGTCATGGGTAGAGGTTGCAAAACTGTTGGCCTGGTTGATAATCTCCTCCACCGAATCGGTAATGTCAACCAGCAAATCCACTATCTCTGCCTTATAGAGCTTATATGCAGCTGACACGTCATTGCTCAGACAAATGGTCGCATACTCCTCCAGCACCGCATCCATCTTGGCCATTTTGTTCTGAAGATCGGTAATCTCGCTCTTGTCGCCGCTGTAATTGGTCATCAGGAATTGGGTATACCCCTCCATAAGATCCAGCTTCTCCCGCGCCTTGTCCAACATTTCCTGTGACACCGCAGGATCCCCCTCCAGAGAGGCACGAAGCATGTACTTTGCCGCAGCTTCACTCTCCCTGTCTGCCTGAAGCACTTCTTTTACATTGGCGAATGGCGTGCTGTAAAAATCATCCAGACTTTCGGCAACGCTATTCAGGCCGACTGCTCCAAAAGCTATGCTGAATAGGAACAAAAGCAGAATTGCGCCGAAACCGATAAACAGCTTCATGGAAATTTTTAGATTTTTCATGTGAATCTCCTTCTCATATTTTCATTTGATAATGTTATAAAACTGTCAAATTTACCTTCGCATTACGTTCGGCCCATCGTACATGACAAAAGGAAAATCGACAAGTTTAAAGAGACAACAGTGACGCAGACATACACAGATGAAAATAATGACAGCCTTAAGCAGACTCCCCACTTTTCCGTATAAGTTCTACCCCCCCATGCTCATTATAACCCTCTGAAAAAAATGCAGTCAATAGATATGGATAAAATAATTCAGGTATTTTACTTCATTTTGTATTACGCTGCTTCCAAAATAAGTATCCTGCCTCTCCACTCTTCCGCCATCTTTTCCTGTCGTATCCCATTATACCACAAAGTGCTGAAAAGGAACAAGCTAAAAATTAATATTCATTCCTAAAATTTATACAGGATATACAAAGAATTTTGTACTTTTTTACAATTTTCGTATGTTTTACATTTGAAAACCCGTTCTTTCTCAGGAATACCTTTTATGCTACTATCGCCCTTTTCAAAAAATATTGAGTATCCACCTGTTTTCCTGTTCTCTGTTTGGAGAGTATGCATTTCCATTCATCATAAGTTATTCTACATTTATACATAGGTTTGTTCCTCCACAACTCCCTTGGAAAAATCTCCCTGATATTGCTTGGAGCATTTTGGCTTTTGCCTGCTTCCTGACATGCTTTAAAAACATATCTCCCGACATGCTGCTTTGAGTACCATGTCTTTCCTTATTTAATGGTATACTCTCTTTCCACAATTGTCGCTTTAAAATCGGATATGCTATGCTGTCCGCAATTCTTGCTCTTATATGCAATCAGCTTTTCATAGGCAGCGGACAGATTGGTATATAATAATCCATCTGTTCGTATCCCATTATTTTTTTCACAAGTGGTGATGTAATTATATTTCCTAATTCGGAACGGGATGTGTCGCGCTCAAATCCGTTTTCACTTAGAAACCTATCTATCTCTGTGTTCATAAGTTCCTTATCTGTTTTCTGGTCTATGTCGGTTGATACAGCATAAAGACCTCCTTGGAAGTCTATTATTTCAAATTCTTTTGGGACATTCATTCCATCTTCATACATATACAGCCAAACAAAGCCCTCGCCTGCCCAATATAAAAAATCTTTTGGAAACAGGCTGCGTTTTTGCGAAGATAACCATTCATCAAAGATATTAAAAATTCCCTCGCCGAACATACCCGTTCCAGACGAAACCATTTTACAGGCTGGCATTTCATAGATTCTTACACTTTGCATTGTTATCCCTCCTATTTTTCGTTGATTCTATTATATTACAATGTCTTTCAAAATAAAATAAGCTTTCGCAATAATTCTTCATATGCGCATACATTTCAAAAATGTTCACCTCTGCAGCCTTGTATGTTTTGAGAAAGCGAAATATAATATGGTTGTATTGGAGGTGCAAGATGGACCATATGACTCTGAAACAGGCAAGTGTCAGATAGGGCGTGGGAAAAATGGGCAGGGTATAGTTAATGTCAAGAACAAGGAGAAGTTAATTATGAAAAGAATGCTGATTGTTGAGGACGATGATGCTATCCGCACAGGTTTGTGCCAATCTCTTTCTTCGGATACGCTGGATACGATTGGCGCGGAAAATCTCATGTCTGCCAGGCAGCGCTTGGATGCAGAAAGGTATGATCTGCTGCTGCTCGACTGCAATCTGCCGGACGGGAACGGTATCGATTTCTGTAGGGAACTCATGAAAAGAATACCGATACCCGTGATTTTTCTTACAGTGCGTGATTCAGAGATTGACGAGGTGGCGGCGTTTCGTGCCGGAGCCTGCGATTATGTGAAAAAGCCCTTTTCTTTGATGGTACTTAGGGAGCGTATCGCCGCTTTGCTGGAACGCGCGGAAAAGCGAAGCGATCTGTATGTTGACCGGCGGTATCGGTTCGATTTCGCATCGCTGGATTTCTTTGTAGACGGTACAAGGGTGTGTCTCGGCTCTACGGAATGTAAGCTGCTCGTGGTTCTTGTGAAAAACTCGGGCAAAGTGCTCTCTCGCGCGGCACTGACAGATGCCCTTTGGGAGGGCGGAGCGGAACTGAATGAAAACGCGTTGTCCATTGCAGTCAGCCGTCTGCGCGGGCGGTTGGGCGTAAAAAGCATAAGTACAATTTACGGGCTCGGATATATGTGGGTAGGTGACAGAGAATGACTTTCGTTTTTGCCGGGATATGGCTCTTTCTAACAGCGGCATTCTGCCTTGTGAACTGTCTTTATATAGGCAGCATTTGGACGACTGTTTTCTATGCGGTATTTACAGGCATCCTCGCCGTATGCTTTGCGCTGCATGAGAAAATGCGCAGACAAAGACTGCTGAACGATGTGCAGAGGGCACTTGAGGACGGCGATCAATTTGCAGTTGATGAGAGCGAAATCGCACCGATTGCCCGGCAGCTTAGACTTAAGCGGCGCGAGGAGGAAACGCGGGACAAACGTATCACAGAGAGCTATCGCAATCTTGCCGCACTGGTTTCAGATATCGCACACCAATGTAAGACACCGTTGACAGCTGCTGCGATGTATGCCGAAATGCTGCCGCCGTCTGCAGAAGCTGAGGCCATAGGCAAACAGACCGGAAAACTGCAGTTTCTTCTCGACGCATTAGTGAAGCTCTCTCGGTGTGAGGGAGGACTGATTGAGGAGAATGTACATCCTGTTATGGAATCGGTAGAGGCGTTAACGGCACAGGCGCTGTCAGCCATCATACCCGCAGCGGAGAAGAAAAGCATTGTGTTTTCCGTGGAAATCCCCGAGAAGATGACTGCCTTATTTGATTTGCGCTGGACTGCTGAAGCAGTGGGAACCATTCTCGACAACGGCGTAAAATACTCGCCGGAAAACTCGAAAATCACGGTTGCGGCGCATCGGTATGAGACATATGTCCGGCTGGATATACTTGACGAAGGTCCCGGCATCCCGGAGGAAGAATTATCGGAAATCTGGAAACGCTTTTACCGTGGAAAGACAAATCGGAATCCCTCCGGCGTCGGAATCGGTCTCACACTCTGCCGGATGATCGTTTGGGCGCAGGGAGGATGGGTACTCTGCCAGAACCGCGAAGATACAGGGTGCAGGTTCAGCATTTTCCTGCCTGCAGAACAAGGAAGATTCTCCAAATGACCTGCACAAGTCTGTTGCAGAATGAAAGACGCCGCGTACCAGGGACAGAGTTACCCTGTCTGAACAAATCGCGCAGAAGAACATTTCAAACTTGAAAGATTTCGTTACGGCTCAGAAAGATTCGTTTGATATCATATACGCACGAGTACAGCAAACATAAAAAGTCTTAAAACAAATTGAAGGAGTACAAAGCATGCTCATACAGACGAATCAACTGACGAAAGTGTATAAAAATGGTGAAAATGCGCTGTGCGCACTGGACAGGGTAACTCTGTCCGTGGAGCGCGGCGCCTTTGTTTCTGTGATTGGTTCCAGCGGCAGCGGCAAAAGTACGTTGCTGCATCTGTTGGGTGGAATTGACCGGCCAACCAAAGGAACCGTGACAATCGACGGCACAGACCTCTATTCACTTGCACCCGACCCGCTCACAGTTTTTCGACGGCGGTATATCGGATTTGTATTTCAGAGCTATAACCTGATTCCCGGGCTGAACATCTGGGAAAATATCACGCTTCCTTTGGGACTTGACAAGCTGAAGGCCGACCGGGAGGAAACAGCCCATCTTCTTTCGACTCTGGGCATTTACGAAAAGCGCTATTCCATGCCCTCGCAGCTCTCCGGCGGGCAGCAGCAGCGCGTCGCAATCGCGCGGGCACTGGCCACAAAGCCGCATATCGTTCTTGCGGACGAGCCAACCGGGAATCTTGACAGCAGGACAAGCTTAGAAGTCATGCTCCTTTTGGAGAAGCTGAACCGCGAATTCTCTCAAACCATCATCATGATTACCCACAATGAGGAGCTGGCTCAAATGACTTCGCGGAGAATCCGTATTGAGGATGGCCGCATTGTGTCCGACAGCAGGGAGGGCAGACCATGATTTTCAGACTGGCATGCTTACAGATACAATCTCACCGGCTTCGCATGATATTTGCCGCGGTGGCAGCGGTGCTCACCTCGATTCTGTATATGACTGTGTTCAGCATTTCCTACTGCATTCTGGATTCCACGCAGCTTTCAAGAATGTTGGCGGCCGGATCGGATTTTCACGCATCTGTTTCGGACACAGGCTATTCAATCTCCGCAGAAACGCTATGCCGTGAAATCCAAAACGCACCTGAGGTTTCGGAAGCATTTCTCTTAGGTATGCACAGCGCGGTTTCCGCAGATACAGTGTATACAGGCAGCGGGCATCAGGGAATGGATATTGCTTTTACAGACAGTGAGAAAAGCCTTTCGCACTTGTTCATGACGCCTACCAAGGGTCAATTCCCCCAATCCCTGGATGAAATCATGTTGTATGAGGATGCATTTTCAGCTATTTCTGTGGGAGATTGTGTTCAGTTCAAATATAACTGCTCAAATGGCAAAACAGTGGAAAAAGTCTATACGGTATCCGGTCTTTACAACTGTGACGCGGACAGGCCGGTCTTGGCGGTCACGCTGTACGATAAAAACAGCCTTCAGGAGATTGACATTGCCGCCCAGGTGATGATTCGTTTTCACAGCAGTTTCGGAATTGACAGACGGCTTGAAGCGGTGACGGAGCGTCTCGAAGAGTGGAAACTTCCGGGCGTGGCTGTGGACTCCCAGATCAACTACGCGTATGCTGCCGCTGATCTCGGTGAGTTCTTCCAGCCAGACAATGTTCTATTGATTCTTTTTGTTGTTGCGGTAGTTTTCTTTGCTGCGTTTTTGGTGATTTATAATATTTTCTCTATTTCACTGGCGCAGGATATGCGCACATTCGGGCTGTTGCGGGTAATCGGCACAACATACCGGCAGCTGAAGCGGCTGACCTATGTACAGATTATTCTCATTGGGTGTGCGGCACTTCCGACAGGTCTTTTTCTGGGATATTTTATCGGTTTCAGGCTGCTTTCTCCTGTTTTTATGAGCCTGAGCGGAAAAATTCTGCCCTATCGGTTCAGCCCGTGGATTGTATTGATAAGCGCCGGGTTGACATCGTTTACTCTGTTCTTCTCGGCACTGCGTCCGCTGAAACGAATCAAAAAGATGACGCCGATTCAGGCAGTGTCCGCAGAGCCAGGGGAAGATTGTAATACAAAGGACAGGCGCCGGGAAACAGCTGCCTCTCCGCGCAGTCTGGCGCTGGCAGGTATCCGCAGAAGCCGCGGGCGGATGCTGATCACGTCTCTCTCCGCGATGGTATCCGTACTGCTCTTTGTGATTGTCGGAGGTCTTGTGGACGGTTTTATCGGGAGCACATTAAACAAGCTCGGAAAATTTGACATTGACCTCTCGCTGGAATGTCAAATGGAAAACCCTGGCGTCATAAGTTCTGTTCCGCCATCGTTTGAAAGTCCTTCTTTTCGCGCCGCCATAGAGCCTGACGTCATTGAGCGTTTTGCATTATCTGACGCTGTGGAAGAAATGTATCTTCTGCGTTTTGAACGCATCCATGCAAAAATAACGCCATCGCTGGAAGAAAAGATACGGGCGTATCTGGCACAGCAGAAAAATGAAATTGTGGATAAGACGTATCAGGACATCCTTGACAGCGGCCTGATAAACGCAGTTGTTCTTGGGATTCCCGACGAGCTTTGTCAGTATCTTGTTGTATCCGGGGAAGATGGGAAATCCATTTTCTATAATGGAGAGGAACTGTATGACAGCCGTCATGTTTTGTACATTTCTACAGCCGATTATGGGCAGACTTTTGATTCCACATGTTTTTACACCGGCGACATGCTGTCCTCGGACACTTTGGAAATGAAATATGAAGTGATTGGAGCAAAACTGCCATATGGTATCCATACAGCGCTGGGCGAAATATGTTCGTGTGAGTATATCGGTGCAGAGGAAGCGCTGTTTCTGCTTCCTATGAGTGTCTTTGAAAAAGAGTTTCATGGCGCACCGGTATTTACCGTTCTCGCCAGCGCAAAGGAGGGAATGGAAGAAACACTTCGGGAAGAAGTGCAGAAATATACGAATGGAAGAGGTATAGACTTTAACGGCACATCATACCTATACCGTGCATCTGGAAAGTTAAACAAGCTTGCTGACTTGCGAGTACGGTTGGCAGCGCTTCGCCTTACCGGGTACAGCCTTTGCGGAATCATATTTCTGATTGGTCTTTTGAACATGGTAAACAGCGCGCTGACTTCAATGGTGCTGCGGCGGCGGGAATTCGCTATGCTGGAAACAGTCGGCATGACCCGCGCCCAGCTCCGCAGGATGCTGTTGTACGAGAACAGCATAGGCGGTGTGTTCGGGCTTGTCTCTTTCGCTGTCGGTTCCGTTTTGTCCAATGCAATGCTGACACAGACATTCGGAGTGGATATTGCTCTGATTTCGCTTCCGGCGACAGGGATCTTACTTTTTCTGTTCGCTGCCGGCGGCGTAACTGCGGAGCTTTCCTATCGGATGTTGACCAAAACATCGCTGACCGAGCGGATAAGACTTGGAAGGCTGTAAGTTTTTCTGTGTCTATGGAGGTAAAATCCTTCCGATAAGATTCAGATATATACTATATTACAGTAGTTTACAATTTTTGAACCTTTCCAATCCAAGACTGAATATGGCGTTCT
>CAJUNZ010000042.1 GCA_910587755.1 uncultured Acetatifactor sp.
TGCAGACCGCCAGCCAGGTGCTTTCACGAGTACACCACTGTAAATCCTGGCGGTCCGCAGTATAATTCCCCAGGGTATCTCAATATCATCAGGGATAGTATCCGTACTATGGGGACAATTCCCTGTCACAGAATGGATCTGCAGATCTGGGGATCAGGACGGGCGATCACACTGGAATCCAGGTACATGCCGCTTCCGGAGACACTTTCCTTCGCCCTGGCAATGGCCGCCTCCACGGCGGAAACCTCCCCGCAGAGGAATACATAGGATTTGCCGCACATGCCCTTGGCGATCCGCAGCTCAATCAGTTCCACCTCCGCGGTCTTGGCCGCCGCATCCGCCGCCACTATGATGGCTGCCGCGTCAAAGGTCTCCAGTATCCCCAGGGAGCGGACTTCCTCCACATGGGTGGTGCCGTATATGGCGGGATAAATGCCCTCATGGGGATTGCCCAGGACAAAGCTGTCAATCAGCTGCTCCCCGTACTGCACCTTGGCCGTCTCCACCGCCGCATCCACGGCGCTGAGATCCCCTTTGATCAGCGCAATATATTTACCCGGGCACACCGCCTGAGCCTCCACCAGTTCCACCGCCGCCGTCTTGACCATGGCATCCGCCGCAGTGACCCCCGCGGAAACTGTCTTGAATTCAATCATTCCCAACGCTTTGCTCATGGAATGCCTCCTGCCTTTCTTAAGTCATAGGACTCCCTACTGCCGCAACCGTAATATACCTGTCCGTGACTTCCTGCACCACCCCGTCCAGGGAAGCATGGATTCCCACGCTGAGCCCTTCCGCCGGTGCGCCGATGCACTCTCCCCTCTGCACCCGGGCTCCCTTTTCCACCACTGGCACCGCAGGGGCTCCGATATGCTGGCTCAGCAGAATCTTCACCTTCCGTATCCTATCCCCCTGTCTCCAGAAACTCTCCGGCTGCAGAGGAGCCTCCACGTCATACCGGGCCAGTCCCAGCCTGGCCTTAAGTCTCTCCTCAGGTACCCGCCGGTACTCCCTGCCTTTTTTCACAGGATCCGGCGCCGTATCCGGGGGCAGCTTCACCCCCGCCTTCCTGAGACCCCCTTTGTAATCCGCGATCAGGCTCCTGGGAGAGAGCCCCTGGGGACAGGAGAAATTCTCACACAGGCCGCAGGAACTGCAGGCCAGAGTGTTCACAAACACCTGGGTATCCTGAAAATCCTGGTTGGCGGCGCTGCGCATAAACCGATGGGGCTCAATGGGATGCCCCAGCGCATGGCGGGGACAGAGACTGGTACAGGTCTCGCACTGGCAGCAGCAGGAGGCGGCCCGCTTCAGGTCTATGGCCGCGTTCCGATCCTTGCGCCGCACCAGAGTATGGGACTTGTCCAGTACAATCACCGCGTTGGTAGTCTTTGTCACCAGCGCCGTCTCCTCCGCCAGATTCCCCATCATGGGGCCTCCCACCAGATAGGCGGGATCCTTCACCGTAATTTCCCCTGCCAGGGAAACCACATCCCCAATGGAGGCGCCCAGGGGCACCCGCACCGTCAGAGGATGCTCCACCTCCCCCACCACGGTGACAAGCTTGTCCACCACGGGAATCTGCTGCTCCAGAGCCCGGTAAATATTGTATACCGTCTCCACATTGAACACCGCAGCACCCTCCTCAATGGGCAGTCCCCCGGGACGTATCACCCGGCCCGTGGCCTCATAGATCAGCACCACCTCGTCCCCCATGGGATAGGCGCTCTCCAGCAGGTGCACGCTCATATTGGGGTAAGCATCAATATATCTGTCAATGGCCTTTCGGGCCCCCTTGTATTCTCTCTTTATGCCGATAACAGCCTTTTCGGCCCCCACTGTCCGGGCCATCAGGTCAAAAGCACGCAGAATTTCTTCCGCATGCTGCTCCAGAAGCTGTCTGTGGAGCTTCAGGAGGGGCTCACATTCGGCGCAGTTGAGCAGGATGACTTCTGTGCGCATGTCCAGTTTCCCGTAGGCCGGGAAACCTGCCCCTCCTGCCCCTGCCACACCGGACTCCCGCAGGATCTGTTTTAATTCCTGTAATTCCATCTCATCCACTTCCTTCATCCGCCGTCTGCTCACTCGTCCACGATACCCACGATTGCGGCGTCCACAGGGACATTTTCCATCCCCACCCTGGCGGCGCTTCCCATGGCCACCAGAACGGTCTCGCCGATTCCAGCGCCTATGTTGTCGATGGCCACAAACCGTCCCCTGCCCGCAGACATCTCCTCCAGGGGCTCCACAATCATAAATTTGTTCCCTATGAGTCTCTCGCTTTTGCGGGTGGAGACAATGCTCCCCACAACCTTACCTACCACCATGCTATGTATCTCCTCCAAGCCCTCCGGGCCGCTTGAGAACTTTCCTCCCGACCGGTATCCGGTATTCGTTCAGCCGGGACTGCCCCCGGCTGAACTGATCCCCGGCCCGCAGCTTCAGCCCCGCCGGGGTCACTGTCTGAGAATCGTCACTATATCCCCGGACTTGATCTGGCTGGCGTTGGCCTCGTCGGTGTCAATGTGCATCTCCAGGGTAAAGCTCTCGTCCACCCGGATCTTCACCTGCCGGAACACGGTCCCTCTCTCATTGTCCGCCCTCACGGACACATAGTCTCCGTCCCGGACTCCTGCGGCCGCCGCGTCGGCAGGGGTCATGTGAATATGGCGCATGGCCACAATGCAGCCCTCCTCCAGGTAGAGAGCTCCCTTGGGCCCCACCACCGCTATGGGGGCGCTTCCGGCTGTGTCTCCGGACTCCCGCAGAGGCGCCGCCACCCCCAGTTTCATGGCGTCCGTGGCGGATATCTCCAGCTGGGACGCCTTCCGCACCGGCCCCAGCACCCTCACATTCTCAATGGCCCGCAGCTTCAGCCCCACCACGGTCACTGTCTCATTACAGGCATACTGCCCGCCCATAAGATCCTTTTTCTTTGTGAGCCGGTATCCGGCTCCGAACAGGGCCTCCACATGTTCCTGTGTCAGGTGGATATGCCTTGCGGATACCCCCACCGGCACCTGAAAACCCTCCCCCTTCTCCTCCATAGCCCCCATGGCCTGGAGTACCAGCCGGGTGATCATTTCCACTGTCTGCTGTTCCATGCTCGTTCCCATCTGTCCTCCCACTGTGCCCATCCTGTCCGCAAATCCTTCTCTTCAGCCGGGACAGCGCTTATTCCTTGGGCAGAATCATCTCCACGTCACTGTGGGGCCTGGGAATCACATGGGTCGCCACCAGTTCGCCCAGCTTGGAAGCGCTGGCTGCGCCGGCCTCCACGGAAGATTTCACCGCTCCCACATCTCCACGCACCATCACGGTCACAAGGCCGGAACCAATCTTCTCCGTGCCCACCAGGCTGACATTTGCAGCCTTACACATGGCGTCCGCCGCCTCTATCGCAGCCACCAGACCTCTTGTCTCCACCATTCCCAATGCTTCCTGTGCCATTTTCTTCTCCTCCTGAACCTGTTCTGCAGCCCCTTCCGCCGCCTTTGCCCTGCTCTTTTGAGAGACTGCCGGCGGGCTGCCCTGTGCTGATCTTTTTCTCTTCATACTTCCTGAATCGTCTGCTCGTCAAGCGAGTGTTCCTGTGTCTGTTTTCCCATAAACCTGCCGGCGCTCAGCTCAATAAGCCGCATGGTCTCGCTGTGGGGATTGGCGATAACGCCAAAGGCCACAGGTTTCTTGATGGCCCGGCTCTTCACCGCCTCCACCGCCTCCGTCACGGACGCCACGTCCCCTTTCACAATAATTGTGGCCAGACGTCCTCCCAGCTTTCTCTCCCAGGTGGCCAGTTCCACGCCGGATGTCTTGCACATGATATCCAGGGCATCCACCGCGGCAGTGACTCCTTGTATCTCAATAAAACCCAGTGATATACCGCTCATTTTCCGGCTCCTTTGCCGGGGCGTGTCCGAAAAAAATGTTCTCCACGCCCCCTACTCCGTTCTTGCTGACAGCTCTCTGTTATGTAGAGCCCCGTACACAGCCCGTCAGATCTTGGGCAGTATCTTCTCCACATCATTGTGAGGCCTGGGGATCACATGAGCCGCCACCAGTTCGCCCAGCCTGGTGGCCGCTGCGGAACCGCTCTCCACGGCAGCTTTCACCGCGCCTACGTCCCCCCGCACCATGACGGTCACAAGGCCGGAACCAATCTTCTCCGTGCCCACAAGCGTCACCTCCGCGGACTTTGTCATGGCGTCAGCCGCCTCAATGGCCGCTGTCAATCCCCTTGTCTCTACCATTCCCAATGCTTCCTGTGCCATTTCTTTCTCCTTTCCACTGCTCCTCCCGGTTCCCCCGGGCTTTGTGTGTCTCTCTTCTCTCTTTTTATGCCTGTCTGCTCTTCTCAGTTCCTGTCAAAGGCATTCAGCTTCAGCATCTTTACCGTATCCGGGGTGGGCCTTGCAATGATATGCCTCTGAACCACGCCGGTGAGGGACCTGGCCGCAGCCTCCCCCGCCTCCATGGCCGCCTCCACCGCAGCCACGCTTCCCCGGAACTTGACTGTCACCAGAAGGGGCACCGGCAGGGCATCCGCATTGGCTGGCTTGTTCTTATCAAACGTCTCAAGCCTCACGTCCGCCGCCTTGCAGCCCGCGTCCGCCGCCAGGAATGCGCAGACCAGTCCGTATACCTCCAGAATTCCTACTGCTTCTTCCATTAAGCCACCTCAATCCCGCACTCCTGTGCCAAAGCTCTTATTTATTGATGACCGCAATCTTCAGCCCCTTCATGGCCAGATTCGTCTTCAGGGCTTCGTTGATCTCCTCCAGAGGATACGTGTGGGTGATCAGCTTCTCCATGGGAAGCCCCATCCTCTTGGCGCTCTTGAGGAAATCAAACGTGGTGGCGTAATCCCTGAGAGTATACACCCAGGATCCCACCGTGGTAATCTCCTTGGAGCAGATGTCAAAGTGAGGGTTGATGGTCGCATCCCCGCCGTTGATGAAAAATCCCAGCTCGCAGAGCCCGCCGCCGTTGCGGATAAATTTATAGATATTGGAATGTCCCCCAGGAGAACCGGTACACTGGAAGGCAAAGTCTGCCAGATGTCCCTCACCCTTCTCCTGCACCGCCGCCGTCAGAGCCTCAATGCCCTTGTGTTCCTTAAAGTTCACCGTGTCGGAAGCCCCCAGTTCCCTGGCGAAATCCAGACGCATCTGCTCCCCGTCCACAGCGATGATCTTGTTGATGCCCATGGTCCGCAGAATGGCAATGCAGATAAGGCCGATGGGGCCGCAGCCCTGTACCACAACCCTGCTGTTAAAGCGCAGGATCCCCGTGCTCTTGGCCCGCTCCACCGCATGGATCAGCACCGCGCAGGGCTCAATGAGAACCCTGGAGTACAGGTCCAGATCACTTACATTGAACACAGTGGAGCCGCCCCTGATAAGGATATAATCGGCAAACCATCCATTCAGATGGATATCGTCGTCAGGAAGAAGCCCGTACACATCGGCTCCCCCTACGTTCTGCTTGTTCAGGTCGAACATGGTAATGTCCGGGTTGTCCTTAAAAATCATACAGGTGACTACTTTGTCTCCCAGTTTCAGGCTCTTTCCCGCGCTGTCCGTCTTCACGTTCTTTCCCATCTTCACGATCTCGCCGGTGCCCTCATGTCCCAGGGCCACAGGGATCAGGCCGAAGGGATCCCGCTTGAACTCGTGGGCGTCCGTACCGCAGACGCCGCATCCTTCCACTTTTACCAGGATATCATCATCTCCCACCGGGGGCATGGGGTACTCTTTCACCTCAAAACGCTCCAGGCCGGTGAGAACCGCCACATGAGCCGTCTGGGGAATGCTGCCCCCTGCCTGGGACGTATTCCCGCCGGAAGCCGCTCCGCCCGCCATATTGGCAAGCACCTGTTTCACTATCTCTTCTATCTGTGCCGTATCAGCCATTTTTCTGCTCCTCCTTTCCTGTGCCGAAGCCTGTAACCACACCAAAAACCAGTTCCTGCTATCGTATGCACAGACTGTCCGCCATAACACAGCGCCTGCTCTTGGTAAAGGATTTGGCGCTGGTAAGGCCCTCGCCCGTGCGGCTTGCGATGGTAAATGTGCAGTAGCCTTCCCCGCCGAAACCCAGGGCCGCGTAGGAAGGAGCATTTTTCACCAGGATCGCCGTGTCTATCTCCCGGGCATATTTTGTAATGTTGTCAATGTTCTTGGAGTGAATATGTGCGGAATGGCGGTTGCCATGTTCCAGCCACAGGGCCTTCTCAATGGCATCGTCTATGTCTTTCGCCCGCACCAGGCCCAGAATGGGCATCATCAGCTCCTCCGCAATCAGAGGATGCTCTTTCTCCCCCTCAAACACGATACAGCGGATATCCGCAGGGGCATTCACCCCGATCATCCCCAGAAGGGTCCTTGCATCCCGGCCCACACACTTTCGGTTGAGTCCCTTGGGGGTCAGCACCGTGGCCGCCAGCCGCTCCTGCTCCTGCCGGGAGATGAGATAACAGCCCTGCTCGGATATCATATAGTGCATCAGTTCGTCGGCCACAGAGTCCACCGCCACAATCTCTTTCTCTGCAATACAGGGCAGATTGTTGTCAAAGGTACACCCGTTCACAATGTCCTGGGCCGCTTTCCTCACATCCGCCGTCTCGTCCACCAGTGCCGGGGGATTGCCCGCCCCTGCGCCAATACCCCGCTTCCCGGAGGAAAGCACCGCCGTCACCACGCCGGGCCCGCCGGTGGCCACAATCAGGGGGATGTCTTTGTGTTTCATCATAATGTCGCTGGTGTCCAGGGTGGGACTTACCACCGTGCAGGCCACATTGTCCGGACCTCCGGCCTCCATGGATGCCTCATTGATCATATTCAGGGCATAAATGGAGGTCTTGATGGCCTGAGGATGGGGATTGAACACCACCGTATTGCCCGCCGCGATCATGCCGATGGAATTGCAGATGACGGTCTCGCTGGGATTTGTGCAGGGGGTGATGGCGCCGATGACGCCAAAAGGCCCCATCTCAATCAGCGTCAGGCCCCTGTCCCCGGACCAGGCCGTGGTGGTGAGATCCTCCGTCCCCGGAGTCTTGTCCGCCACCAGACGGTGCTTGAGAATCTTATGTCCCACATTGCCCATGCCTGTCTCGTCCACACCCATCCGCGCCAAAATCTCCGCATTTTCATGGGTCTTCCTGCGGATATTGCCGATGATCTGTTCCCTCTGGTCAAGGGACATCCTGCGGATCCGGGCCTGGGAGGCTTTGGCGGCGGCAATGGCATCGTTCATATCAGTAAAAATGCCATGCTTTCTCTCCGCAGGTTCCGCAATCTGCATCTTCGCTATCACTTCCTGTACAATGTCCTGTACCAGGCTTTCCTTTACAAGCACTTTACTACCTCCTCACATATGGATCTCCCATAGGCGGCCAGTTCCGTGTCCTGTTTGGCGGTTCCGCCGCTGACACCCAGAGCTCCGATGATAACGCCGCCCCACAGCAGCAGCTCGCCGCCTCCCAGAATGACGATTCTGCCCTGGTTTGTCTGCTGTATGCCGTACAGACCTTCCCCGGGCAGGCTCAAAGTCCCCAGCCGCGCCGTGGGCATCTGGAATGCTATGGCGGTGTAGGCCTTATTCAGGGCCAAGTCAAAGCTTCCCATGTAGGCGCCGTCCATGGCATGGACGGCCACTGGCCTGCCGGAGGCATCCGACACCGCCGCCACCACTCTCATGCCCCACTCCGCCGCTCTGGCTTCCACCCTCTGAATCAGCTCCACCGCCAGGGACAGGGGCATGGTGGTCTGGACCATTCCACCGGATCCCTCCGCCAGGATTCCCGGAAAAGAGCCTGTCCCGGCCAGTGCAGCAGGATTTTCCCGCCTTCCCGCTGCGCTGCCGCCGGGGGCGGGAAATTCCGCCTTCTGTTCCACTGTGCGCAGAACCTCACGGACAAGGGCCTCTATCTCCTTTTTCTCCATATTCAGCCTTTTCCTTATCTTCCCAGCTGCTCCAGAACCTTCCTGGTGATCTCCGCCACCACGTCGGGAGAAACGGAAGAAGCCTCCTTGCCGCCCTTGCATCCGCCGCCGCAGGTATGGCAGCTGGGCTTGCCTTCCTTGGCGTTGGGGCAGAGATTTGCAGGATGGCGTCCCTTCATGCCGAACTGCCTTCTGATCTCATAGAGGTCTTCCACCTGCTGGGGAGTGAACTCCTTAGGACCGCCAAGAAGCCTGGACTGATACAGGAGCTGTGCGTAGAACTCCACGGATTCCATCTTCAGGTACGCGTTGAGCAGAGAGTCGGAATAGGTCAGGGCGCCATGATTTTCCAGAAGCACAGCGTCAAAATACTGCACATACTCGGACACTGCCTCGGGGATCTCCATGGTGGAAGGCCTTCCGTACTTGGCGATGGGAACGCAGCCAAGAGCAATAACCGCCTCGGGCATAATGGGCTGTGTCAGGGGAATGCCGGCGATGGCAAAGCTGGTGGCATATACCGGATGCGCATGAACCACACTTTTCACGTCTGGCCGCTCCTGATAGACCCTCATATGCATCTTGATCTCGGATGAGGGCTTGAAATTGCCGTTGGCCTGGATGACATTGCCCTGAGCGTCCACCTTGCAGATATACTCCGGGGTCATAAAGCCCTTGGACACACCGGTGGGGGTGCAGAGAAATTCATTGTCGCTGAGTTTCACGGAAATGTTGCCGTCGTTTGCGGCCACCATGTTCCTGTTGTAGATCCTTTTGCCGATGTCACAGATCTCTTTTTTGATTTCGTACTCGTTCTGCATTTTGTCTCCTCCTGATTTTCTGAAACTGCCTTATACCTGCCTGCTGTAATGAATGATTCTGTTCCAAGCTTCCGGCACAGCCTGTTGACTCTGCCCCTGAGCTTCGCCTGTTGGATTGGCCCACCGGCTTGTCCTGACCCTTTCGGTCAGTCTGTGCGCTTGGCCATATTATAAGCCTATATACCACACAAGTCAACAAAAACCCTCGTTGATTTGTGTCGTTTTTGTTTTGTTGTTGTGGGTTTAAGAGTTGCACGGAGGTTCTCTGAACCTGTCGTACTCCGGCCCAAACTGCGTTCCCAGCCTTTCCAGCTCCCCAAGCACCTTTTTCAGGCCCTGTTCCGTGCGGTACCAGCTTTCCCTCCCCACAGTAATGTCCACCGGCGCCACCAGAAACGCCGTGTCAGGAAAGGAGAACTGATAATACATCAGACACCTTCTGGCATGGTAGCCCTTGCAGCACAGAATGGCTTTCTGGGGATATATGCCTCCGGCATCCAGAAGTTCCCTGGTAAAAATGGCATTCTGAGCCGTGTACTGGGCCCGGTCCTCCTTGAGAATGCTCCCCTGGTCCACTCCGTTTGCCTGCAGCACCTCCGTATAGAACTCACATTCTGTGGCATAGTCTCCACTGTATTTTTCAGCCTGTGACTTCAGGCCCGTAAACTTTCCAATGGTGACGGAATAACGCCCTGAGGGCACCACCCAGGGGGCATAACCCTCCTTCCACAGGGCAGCCGCCCTCTCGGGCAGCTCCGGATAAGATCCTCCGGGGACAAAGATGGCGTCCGCCTTCTCCAGTCTGTCCTCCACAAAGAGAAAGTTTGTTATGTCATCTATGATTCTCATATTCATCCGCTCTATCCCTCAGCCGCCGATCTGGCATCTCAGTTCTGTGCAGCTCTCCACCGCTTTTTTCAGCCTCTCCATGTGCTCCGGCTCCGGCGGAAGCAGTTCCGGCAGCGGATAAGTCCGCCCCAGGCCCTGGTACTTGTCCTGGCCCAGTCTGTGATAGGGCAGAAGGTAAATGTCCTCCACCCCGGGAAGAGTGTCCGCAAACCGGGCTATGGCCCGAATCTCCTCCGGCGTGTCATTGAAGGTGGGAATCACTGGCACCCGGATGCTGAGCCTGGTCATACCACAAGCGGCAATCTTTTCCGCATTCTCCAGCATCAGGTCATTGGGTTTCCCGGTAAATCTCTCATGCTTCCCCCTGTCCATGTGCTTGATGTCCATGAGATAATGATCCAGCCAGGGCAGCACCTGCTCTATGACCTCCCACCTGGCGCAGCCCATACTCTCCATGGCGGTGTTGATGCCCGCCGCCTTCGCCCCCCGCAGCAGATCTCTGGCAAACTCCGGCTGGCAGAGACTTTCCCCGCCGGAAAGGGTAAGTCCGCCGCCGGATCGGGCATAATAGGGCCTGTCCTTCTCCACAGTCTCCATCACCTGAGCCACCGTCACATCCCGGCCCACCACTCTGGTCTTTCCCCCCATGGTCATCTCCTGGATGCCATACTCCTGGGATTCCGGGTTACAGCACCATTTGCACCGCAGCACACAGCCCTTCAGAAAACAGATGGTGCGTATCCCCTTTCCATCGTGGATGGAATAGCGCTGGATATCGAATATCCGTCCTTTTGTCTGTAAATAGTCCATTCGGATCACACCTCCCGCCAGGCTTTACTCCTGACCTTTTCTTCCCGCAGGTATCCCTCAGCCCATTCCCTGTTCCGTCCTGCGGATAATGTCATCCTGAAGGGACTTGGACAGGGTGGTAAACAGAGCGCTGTAGCCTGCCACCCGCACCACCAGGTGGGCGTACTTCTCCGGATGGGCCTGGGCTTCCAGAAGAGTCTTCCTGTCCACCACATTGAACTGCATGTGGCTTCCCTTCTGGTCAAAATAGGACCGGATCAGGGCCACAAAGTTCTCCAGGCCCTGCTGTCCCTCCAGGGCGGTGGGATGAAATTTCTGGTTGAAAAGAGTGCCGTTGGAGGCAATTCCATGGTCCAGCCTGGCCACGGAATTGGCCGCGGCGGTGGGACCGTTCACATCCTTTCCCGCGGAAGGGGACACCCCGTCCGCCACAGGGGTGTGGGCAAGCCTGCCGTCGGGAGTGGCGCCGGTCTGGGCTCCCAGGGGCACATTGGCCGACACCGGGTAAAGCCCTGCCTGGAACTGCCCTCCCCGGGGATTCCGGTAACGGAGCAGGGGCCTGGTGTAGGTGTAGGCCACATCCCGGGCAAAGAGATCCACTTCCTCTATGTCATTGCCGAACTTGGGCACCTCCTCAATAAGGGCCAGCAGCTCTTCATACTCCTTCTTCTCCTGCTCCGGAAGCTGTGCGGACATCACCGCCTGGATCATGCCCGCCACCTGGCTCTCCTCCACAGAGACGCCTTTTTCCGCCATCTGGCGGAGGATCTGAGTGACAATCTCCCCGGCGCTGACGGCGTCAAAGCCCTGTCCGTAATTCATGGCAAGAGCCCGGCGGTACTGGGCCAGCGTGACCTTTTTCTCCTCAAACACCAGCTTCTTTATGGCGTAGAGGGAGTCGGCCATATTGGCGATGCCGAACCCCTGGGGCCCGGTGAAATTGTATACCGCCCCGCCCTCCTGGACGGTTTTGCCTCGCCTGATACAGTCGTCCACCATGCAGGAGAGGAAAGGCAGGGGACAGCGGGCGGCATGGGCAGCGTCAATGGCATTGTCCGCGTTCACCAGAAGGGAGATATTGTACTCCATCTGTTTTTTATAGGCGTCGTAAAATTCCTCGAAGGTGCCCATGTCCTCCACCCTGCCGGTCTCGAGGCCAATCTTCTCCCCCTTGTCCCATCCGTTGGAAAACACCAGTTCCAGGGGACGGCACATGTTGAAAAACGCCGCGTCATGCCACCCTTCCGTCTTCCCTGCCTTCTGGGGCTCCACACAGCCGATGATATTGTACTCCCTGGCGTCCTCCAGGGTGAGTCCCCGGCTCAGGAGGGAAGGAATAATCACCTCGTCGTTATAGTAGGCAGGCAGCCCGATTCCCGTCCTTGTCAGATCCGCCGCCTTGATCAGCAGCTCATGAGGGGTCTTGTTCCACACCCGAATGGACAGAGAAGGCTGGGGCAGGAACACATGCTTGGAGGCGGTGATACACATAAAGGAAAGGTCGTTGGTGACATCGCACCCGTCCCTGTCCTGGCCTCCCACTATCAGGTTCTGGAACAGACTGTACCCTGCAAAGCCCTCCGCACTGGCGGCGTCCCGGCATTTGTTCAGGTCATTGAGCTTCACCCACAGGCAGTCCAAAAGCTCCTGGGCCTGCTCTCTGGTAAGCCTCCCCTCCTGCAGGTCCTTTTTATAGTAAGGGTACATATACTGGTCAAACCGTCCCGGGGAGATGGAATGCCCGCTGGACTCCAGCTGCAGCAGCTGCTGCACAAACCAGAAGCTCTGGCAGGCCTCATAAAAGGAAGAGGCCCCCCGGGCAGGGACGCGCCTGCAGTTGGCGGCAATCTGCGCAAACTCCTGCCTCCTGACGGGATCAGAGCAGGCAGCCGCCTCCTGCTCCGCCAGATCCGCATACCTGGAAGCATAGCGGATCACCGCCTGGCAGCTGAGAATCACCGCCTTCAAGAACTGGGTCCTGGAACAGTAGTCCTCATCCCCGGGATCACATTTTTTAAGCTCCTCCTGAACCTGGGCGACAATGCCCTCGTAGCCCACGGCCAGAACTTTCTCGTACTGCACCGTCACATGGCCTACGCCGTTGTAAAAGTAATTGCCGGGAGTAAATATATTGTGGTCGATGGCCTTCCTGGCCTCCTCCGCCATAAGGGAGGTGGCCAGCTCGCTGGTGGTTCTGCCCTCCCAGTAGGCGTTGGCCTCCCGCAGCTGCGCCTTGGTCCGGTCGGATATGTAGAAAGGATCCGCGCTTCGGGTGGCAACGGTCTCAAATTCCGCCTCCAGCCATTTGTAGGAAAACTCCGGGTAGGTCTGGCAGCCCCTGGGCGCCATAGTGCTGCTGCCCACCACCAGCTCTCCTTCCCTGATAATAATGGGGATGTTGTCCAAAATATGCGCAAAGGCAAGGGCGCGCCGCATGACAATGGGCTTGTCCTCGGTGGCCTTGTAGGATTCCGTCAGCAGTCTCGCCCTGGCGGATTCTATCTCCGGCATCCTGGCATACAGATGCGCCACCAGCCTGGGGATCCTCTCTGTTCTGGCTATCTCCTGGGTATAATACTTTGCCATGACTGTACCTCTTTCCCTGATCTATAGATACTGCTTCTGTCTCTACTGCGAATGATTCTTTAGATTTTTTATAAATTTACTGCTTTCCCAATATAAGTATATGCCCATATGTGGAATATGTCAATGAAACCCTGTTTTCTTTTTTCTTTTTTTGTAAGTATTGTTTGAATTTTTGGTCCTGTTTCCTTCCCCAGGATATATTTTCTCAGGGCGGCCTGCAGAAACCTGCAGAATTATGCCTGGCCTTCCTCCGGCCCCCCAGGGCGTCTGACAGGGAAAGTAACCGTCACCACAAACAAGTCCGCATTGGTCTCCCAACGGAATTCTCCGCCGCAGGCCTCGGTAAAGCTCTGTGCGATGGACAGCCCCAGCCCGCTTCCTCCATCCGTGCGGCTCTGGTCCCCCCTGGCAAAACGCTCCGCAAAATCCATGCCCTTTTTCAGCTCCTGAGAGGAGGTATTCTTGACGCTGGCCGCCGCCTGGTTCCCTTCAGCCTTAAGGGAGACGTATACCCTGGAGCCGCTCAGGGAATACTGAAGGGCATTCTGAAATAAATTCTGAAACACCCTGTACATCCTCTGTCCGTCCGCCATAATCAGAATGGGCCCATCCGGGATCTCCATGCGGAACCTCACCTGGCTTTTGCCGATCTGCTCCTCCATATCCGCCAGCGTCTGCTGCAGCAGCCTGCCGAAATCCAGCTCCTCCATGTGCATGGGCAGCTCCCCGGAAGCCGCCTTGCTGACGGCAAACACATCCTGCACCATATTCTTCAGTCTCTGAGATTTCTCATCCAGAATCTTCACGTAGTCTGTCACATGATCGGGCAGATTTTCCTCCTGTTTCAAAAACTGCACATAGCTGATAATGGAGGTCAGAGGGGTCTTGATATCATGGGACACATTGGCGATCAGCTCCACCTTCATGCGCTCGCTTCTCATCTGCTCATCCACCGCGCTTTTCATGCCATGGCGGATATCCTCCAGCTGCCCCAGGACACTGTCCAGATCTCCTGTGCCGAAACCAGACAGATCGGCTCCTTCAGAGCCAAAGTCTGTCTCACAGCCCTCTTCTGTGCCGGAATCTGTCCCGCCGCCGGACCCGTAATCACCCCTGCGGATATCGCTGATACGGCGGGAAAGCTCCTCCATCTCCCTTGCGGTCTCCATATTTTTCACTCCCACCAGGTACTCCACTGCCAAAAAAAACACCGTTCCAAGAAAAAGCAGCACCGCCGTTACCCAGATATACTGCTTTCCCCCTGGGTTCAAAACCCTGGCAGAAATCATAAACAGTCCGTAAAATACACTCAGGCCAAAAACAGCTCTGGTTCTGCGGGCCATCCTTCTGGCCGGGGGCCATCCCATCTGCCTTGCGGAAAATTTCCTGAGGATTTTTCCCGTGAGACTCTGCCGCCAGATCCTTTTGTTGTAGCGCAGATCATTCCAGACCAGATAAATTCCCAAAAACAGCAGGGACCAGTACACCACAGGAAAGCTCCTCACAAATTCCCCCAGATAATAGCTCAGCTTGTTCAGAGTATACCCATACTCTTCCCCATACGCTATCATCTGCTCGGTCTCCTGCCATAGTTCGTATCCATATCCGCTTCCTGCATGCCTCCCCAGCAGCAGAAGAGGCAGCGCAAACAAAAGCAGCAGCTTAAACTCCAGCCACATCCGTCCCTGAAAACGGGCTATGGCCACCTCTGCCTCTCTCCTTCCCCTTCGGGTCAAGAATGACAGGAAAAACAGTACCGCACCCATGCCCAGGCATACTATATCGCGCTTAAGGCGATCCTGTCTCTGCTTCCAGCTATTCGCCATCCAGTACAGATCGTCGCTCACCTGCTGATACTGCTCCATGTACATCATGGGCTCCCGGGCAGCAGCCATGCAGACCCGAATCTTCTTCACCTCGTCCCCGGCCGGAAAATTCGAGTACCCTGGCAGATACCACTGGTCTTCCATCTGATAATAGCCGTCGCCATACACATTCTGCTCCACCCCGTCCTGGAATATTCTTACCTTCTCTCCGTCAAAATACAGAAGAAACCCATACCCGTCCGGAGGGGTCACACTGCCCTTTGCCAGAAAATTTCCCTCCCCGGAGAGGATTCCGCAGGAGGCAAAATCAAAATTGGCGTGCTTCTGTTCCCCGTCAGCATAAACCGCATACAGAAGGTTTTTGTTCCCTTTGATAGCGTCGTAATATTTTTGAATATACTTTTCCCTCTCCTCCTCCGGGATCCTGTGCTCCGGTTCCCCCATATCCCAGTCGTTCTGGTACTGCTGCATCAGGACCCCCTCCACAGCCTCCGTGACCTCCATGTCCGCCTCATAATACACATCATAGTTCCACCCCAGGCCATATGTCCACCGGCTGTCCCTGCCGGCCTCAATGGCCAGAAAAGTCTCCAGAACCCCCGAGATATACTCCCGGAACCGACTGCTGTGCTGATAGTTTTCTTCCACGATCAAGGGAAGTTCCTGCAGTTTCCTGTCACTGGGCTTGTCCCTCCATATCCCCCCAAGGCCCGCTGCCATCAGGCTGATGCCCAGAAAGAAAATAAGAAAGCTAACTGTGTTTTTCCTGTTTTTCCATTTTGTATCCAATGCCCCACACCACCTTTATATATTCTGGCTCTTTTGGATTCAGCTCCAGCTTCTCCCGGATCCGCCGGATATGCACCATCACAGTGTTCTCTGAGGAAAAAGCTTCCTCTTCCCACACCCTGCGGTAGATCTCCTCCGCCGGAAAAATACGGCCCGGATTGCGCATGAACAGGTCCACAATCCTAGTCTCCGTGGCGGTCAGCTTCACCGGCTCCCCGTCCGCATAGAGCACCCTTTCCTGCGTCCGGTAGACCAGCCTGCCGTTCTTGATCTCGTCCGCCCTGCTTCCCGCATTGATGTCTCCCAGACAAGTGTATCTGCGCAGATGGCTCTTTACCCGGGCCGCCAGCTCCTGGGGGTTGTAAGGCTTGGCCACATAGTCATCCGCCCCCATGGACAGACCCAGAACTTTGTCCGTGTCCTCGCTTTTGGCGCTGAGCACAATGATGGGAATGTTCTGCTTTTCCCTGATGCGCATCACCGCCGACAGCCCGTCCAGCCTGGGCATCATCACATCCATCAGCACCAGGCGCACCTGGCGGGAGGCCAGAATGTCCAGGGCCTGAAGTCCGTCATAAGCCTTCAAAACCTCATACCCCTCCCCCTCCAGAAGAATGCTGATCGCCTTCACAATCTCTCTGTCGTCATCTACCACCAGTACACACTCACCCATTTCAGACACCACACCTTTCCGCAGCCTGGAATCTCCTGCTCTCCACGGAAGCCGGCCGCTGAATCCTCAAGCTGATATCAGCATACATTTCACTTATTACAAAAATTTTGACAGAATTCTTACGAATTTCTTACAATGGTTTCGGACCGCCATACTCCAGGCCCGGCTCTCTGCCCTCTATCTTACCTCCTGGGCTCCCAAAACGCAATGTGCCGGTCCCTCTTTCCAGCAGTTTCTAGATAACAGTTTCTAAACAAAGGACAAGAAAGAAAATTTTCAAGCGCCTTGCAACCGGCAGGAAAACATGGTATCATAAGAAAAATATGAAACCGGTTCACTTGTCCAGGAAAATGGTAAATCCAGGAGGTTCCGAAAATGACTGCAAACGAATGTATCAGAGGGCGCAGAAGCATCCGCAGGTTCACCGACCAGCCCGTCTCCCATGAGCTGCTGGCCCAGGTGGTGGAGACCGCTTCCTACGCCCCCAGCTGGAAACACACTCAGATCGTCCGCTATATCGCCGTGGAAGGGGAGAAGAAAGCCGCCCTTGCCAAATGCACCAGTATTTTCCCGGGAAACGGAAAAATCATGGAGAATGCTCCTGTGGTTATGGCCGTCACCATGATTAAGGGCCGCAGCGGCTATGAGCGGGACGGGTCTTTTTCCACCCCCAAGGGTGACAGATGGCAGATGTATGATGCAGGCGCCGCGGGAGAGGCTTTCTGCCTGGCCGCCTATGAACAGGGCCTGGGCACCGTAATTATGGGGCTGTTCGACGAAGAAGACATCGCAAAGTTACTGGAACTCCCTGAGGACAGGGAGCTTGTGGCATTGATTCCCGTGGGCTATCCCGCCGAGGAACCCGCCGCCCCCAGACGCAAGGCGGTGGAGGAATTGTTGTCCTACCAGTCCTGAGGCATCCCTGAACATGTTTGAAAATTCATTCCGCTATCTCCCGGAAACTGTGATGTACCTCTGTCAGAAAGCTATTTTCAAACATGCTCCAGCCAGGAGTCGAAGAGATTATCTCTTCGACTCCTTTTTCGGGAGCCAGGGAAGAATATCTTTGATATCTCTGACTTCTCCGGCTCCTTATCCTGAACCGAAATGAGGCTGATATTCTAATTTTGAGAGGAGTAAAAATGAGACACTTAATGAGTCCCCTGGATTTTACGACTGCGGAGCTGGAACGGCTCTTTGACCTGGCAAACGACATTGAATGGAATCCCTCCAGATACGCCCACGCCTGTGATGGGAAGATTCTCGCCACCTGTTTCTATGAGCCCAGCACCCGCACCAGGCTGAGTTTTGAATCCGCCATGACCAGGCTGGGTGGAAGTGTCATAGGCTTTTCCGACGCCGCTTCCTCCTCTGCTTCCAAAGGGGAAAGCGTGTCCGACACCATCCGTGTTATCTCCGCCTACGCAGATATCTGTGCCATGCGCCACCCAAAAGAAGGCGCTCCCATGGTAGCGGCAGAGAAATCCCACATCCCCGTCATCAACGCCGGCGACGGCGGACACCAGCATCCCACCCAGACTCTCACCGACCTGCTGACCATCCGCAGCCTGAAAGGTCGCCTGGGAGGTTTTACCATCGGCCTCTGCGGCGATTTGAAGTTCGGCCGCACTGTCCACTCTCTGATCCATGCCCTGGTGCGCTACAAGGACATCCGTTTTATCTTTATCTCCCCTGAGGAGCTGCGGGTGCCTGATTACATCACGGACATGCTCCGGGATAAAAACATTCCTTTCCAGGAGGTGATCCGTCTGGAAAATGTCATGCCGGAACTGGATCTGCTGTACATGACAAGGGTCCAGAGAGAGCGCTTTTTTAACGAAGAAGACTATGTAAGGCTGAAAGATTTCTATATTCTCAACAGGGACAAGATGGCTCTGGCCAAAAAGGACATGCTGGTTCTCCATCCCCTCCCCAGGGTAAACGAGATATCCGTGGAAGTGGACGATGACCCCAGAGCGGCATACTTTAAGCAGGCCCAGTACGGCGTCTATGTGCGCATGGCTCTGATGCTGACACTTTTGGATCTGGATGCTGATTTTGTAGAGGGCACACGCCCGGAAAGAAGGGGATAAGCATGCTGAATGTAGGAAAAATTGAAGAGGGAATCGTGCTGGATCACATTAAGGCAGGAAAGAGCCTGGATATCTACGAGCTCCTGCAGCTGCACAAGCTGGACTG
This sequence comes from uncultured Acetatifactor sp., assembly GCA_910587755.1. Classification (GTDB taxonomy): domain Bacteria; phylum Bacillota; class Clostridia; order Lachnospirales; family Lachnospiraceae; genus Acetatifactor. Next base: position 18,500 of record CAJUNZ010000042.1, read on the forward strand.
CACCGTGGCCATTATCAAAAATGCCAGGAGCAACAAAATGGCCAAAAAGGACATCCTGAAGGTGGAATGCAATATGGACATGCTGGACCTGGACGTGCTTGCCTTTATCGACCACAATATTACCATTAACATCATTAAAAATGGAGAGATCGCGGAGAAAAAAGAATTGTCCCTGCCCAAAAAGATCAAAAATGTCATCCGCTGCCACAATCCCAGGTGCATCACTTCCATTGAGCAGGAGCTGCCCCATATCTTCTACCTGGCTGACGCTCAGAAGGAAATTTACCGCTGCAAATACTGTGACGAGAAGTATATGTCCTCGGGAAAAGCTTTTTAGCGTATGATATTGCAGACCGCCAGGATTTACAGTGGTTTACTCGTGAAAGCACCTGGCTGGCGGTCTGCAGTCGAGTTGTACTGCATATTTAACCGGTGTGCAGTATAAATTGAGCAGGGGAGATTTTCTCCCCTGCTGATTACATTCTCTCAATCACGCAGCTGTGTTCTTTTGTTTTCGGATCATAATTAATTCCTGCCATCACGATCTCACCACCGTAATCCTTTAATACCGCAGGATAATTTCTTTCCTTGATCTGCCCCACTGCCCCTTCTGACGATTTATTCCATTTCAGCTCAACCACCAGTGCCGGGAGCAGAGAGTTACGCCTGGGCAGAAACACCACATCTGCAATCCCCTTCCCCGACGGAAGCTCCTCTATCTTCAGATACTGGTCCATAGCAGCAAGATACGCAAACTTCACCACATACCGCAGCGCCTGCTCATTGTTGTAAAATGTGGGCGCATACTGGGTGCTGCGTATCTCCTCTATGGTTCTGGCCACCTTCCCCCCGTCGCCCGCAAGGGTATCCTCCAGAAGCTTCCTGGAGCGACTGATCAGATCCATCCATTTGGAGTTCACATCCCTGCTCTTTAATATCTTCCGAAACTCAGCCCTCACCTCTTCATTGGGAATATGGGCCGTCCCATCCTCCTCATTCCAGGTAAGATACCCCAGGTGTATCAGCAGCGTCAGCACATCGTCACGACTCTTGAATGTTTCAAAATCATTTTCAAAGCTATCCGTGTCAACCTCTATCTCTTCCCCGGAAATCAGCCGGGAGATAATCTCCTGCATTCCCTCAAAATCCATATTGATATATGTCATCAGTGATTCTGCCGCTGAAGTCTTCTGCCAGTAAGAGCCAAACTTCTTCTTCCTCATGGCCATCATGACCGAATAGGGATTGTAAACTGCGCCCACCCCCGGAAAATCATACCCGTCATACCAGCTCCTGGCCTCCCCAAAGCTCATGCCGTTACCTTCACACAGCGCCCTTACTTCCGCCTCCGTGAAACCGGTAAATTCAGCAAATGCGCCTGGATCAAAGATGGGATACTCTAAAAAGTCCGAAATGGCCGACTGGGAACCGTCCTTTTTGATGGGAAGAATTCCCGTCATGTAGGCCGCCGCCACCACCTTGGGAGTGAAGCTGTTGTTCTTAAACCATCCCCTGAGAAGGTTCAGGTACCTCTTCTGTACCGCCCCGTCGCCCTTCGCCTCACGGATCAGAACATCCCACTCATCTATAATAAAAACAAACTCCCTCCCTGTTTTTTCCACGCAGCCGATTAAGGCATCCGTAAGGCTTTTCCCCTCCAGTTCCGGATAGCTTTCTGTTAATTCCCGATATACTGCGTCAAGAATCATCCCGGGCACATCGAAAAGCGGCAGAGCCTTACCGGCCGCCTCGGAAATAAAACTGGTAATGTCAAGATTGAGCACATGATACTGATTCATATGCTTCAGATACCCTTTCGTCCGCGCAATCTCCTTGCCGTCAAAAAGCTTATGAGAGTCGCAGGAGCAGTCATAGTACGCACTCAGCATCTTTGCCGCATAGGACTTGCCAAAACGCCTGGGTCTGCTGATACAGGTCAGCATATCCATCGTCCCCACTGTGTTGTTGATCAATGTGATCAATCCGGTTTTATCCACATATTCTGTCTGCAGGATTTTCTGAAATCCTTCGTTTCCCGGATTAAAATATGTTCCCATCCGCACCGCCCTCCCCAAGAATAAATCCCAGGCTTCAATATAATACCATATACAAATCACTCAGCTGTTGCATTTAACAGAAGTTTATATTCGGTTCGGCAGAAAGTCAATGCTTTGCGGCAGATTCTTTTATTCCTTTTTTATAAAAACCAACTCAAACCACGAAACCAGCCAGGGAAGCTTAAAACTTCCCCGGCTGGCATGAAAATACAGCATTACGACCGGCCTGGTCAGGCCTCCCTGTATGCCGCAAAACTCAAAATCACCTTAAACAGATCCCCGTCCGTCACAATCTCCATGCGGCCTCCCTGCAGCTCCACCAGGCTCTTTGCAATGGACAGTCCCAGGCCGTTCCCTTCCATGTGCCGGGACCGATCCCCTCTGACAAACCTCTCCTCCAGCTCCTCTCCGGACATTTCCAGGGGATACTTGGACATATTCCGGAACACCACTAAAACTCTGCCTCCCTTTTCCTCCACACTCAGATACACTCTGGAATGCTCCTGGGCATACTTGCAGGTATTGCTCAGCAGATTGTCAAACACCCTCCACAGATGCCTTCCGTCTGCCAGAATCCTCACACTCTCCTGGGGCTGTCTGGCAATCAGCTCCAGGCCTTTTTCCTCCATTCTGCTCTGGTATTCTCCCACCGCCTGGGTGAGAATCACCCCTGCCTGGCAGGGAACCAGATCCACCTCCAGATTCCCTGTGGTTGCCTTGGATGCCTCCACCAGGTCTTCCAAGAGTTTTTTCAGCCTCCTGGACTGTCGCAGAAGCACTTCCGCATACTCCCTGATCCTGCCTTCAGAATCTGACAGTTTCCCCTGGAAATCCTGGGCCGTATGCTCTTCTCCCCCGCTAAGTCCCTCCTGATCGGAGTCTGAAATGTTGGTTTCTTCACAGATCAGATCCGCATAATTTATAATGGACGTCAGGGGGGTTTTGATATCATGGGACACATTTGTGATAAGTTCCGTCTTCAGTCGTTCACTTTTCATGCGCTCTTCCACCGCCCTGGCAATACCCACGCCTATGCTGTTCAGGTTTTCCCCATGCTCCCTGAAATCTCCGAACATCCTGGAAGTATCTACGGCATAATTTTCCTGTCCTTCCGCCAGAGCCCTGCCTGCCTCCAGAAACCTTTTACACACCAGGGCAATGTACAGAACCCCCCCAAACAGCAGCACCTTTTCCACGGCCCACAGGCTGAGAAGCGGCGACAGCCGCCTGACCTCCTTCAGAACGATCAACTCCAGGATACAGATTGCGATAAATGCCAGTATAGTGCACGCCACCGCAGGTATTTTGCTGACGACAGCCACCACCATCTGCTTCAAAATGTACAGCGCTCTGACTCCCGCCCTGCCAAGCTTATAGATCAAAGTATGCCGCAGGCAATTTCCCATTTTCATCCGCAAAGCCAGTTCCATCAAGTAAAATGTAACCAGGATCAGCACCACAGTTCCCCCGGCCAGCAGCACCAGAAGCCTCTTTATCTCACTTCCGTACCTGACTGATTCACCCATTACCCGCAGCAGGCAGTACACCGCTCCTCCCCAGACCACCGTCAGTACATCCAAGTGAAAACCTGTCAGCACGCTGGGCGCAATGCCCCTGTACCCGTTGCGGTGCCCCACGCTGCTGAGAAGAAACACAAAACAAACCATAAAAAGTATAACACTCCCCAGAGCCAAGCCAATAATCGCATACCTGATTTCATAGACTTTGCCGATCAATTCTGCAACCTCCTGAAATTCATCTTTCAAGAGAAATTCCTCATCCATATAGACCCGGAACAGATAACTTCCGCCCTGCTCCAGAGTATGCCCATTCAAGGTAATCGGCTCTCCTGTATAGAAAAGATTCCGGTGCAGATCCAGAGTGAGTTCCGTTGCACCCCCGTTCCAGGTATTCCACAGCATGCGAATATCTTTCTCATCTGTAGAAAACATGGCGATCCCAATGTTTTTATCTCTGCATACCTCTTCCGCCCCCTCCAGGTCCCCTCTGCTCAGGCAGCTGACGGCATTGTCCACCGCCTCCGCGCACTTTGCGTGCAGGCTCTCTATCAGCAGATCATCCAACTTCTCAGTATATACACCGGCTTCCCAGCAGTACAGACCCAGGGCCGCCATAGATGAACCCGTCACAAAACAGACCACCAACAGGAAAAAAACCATCACCTTTACCGCCAGGGAACCTGTCAGACGCTTTTTCTCCGGGCGTCTCTCCTGCCCGTATTCCCTTTCCTCCCCCTGTTCCAGGCCGCTCATCCTCTCCTCTTCTATTCTGTCTCTCTGCTCCGGGCCGCTCATCCTCTCCTCTTCTATTCTGTCCTTCTGCTCCGGGCCGCTCACCCTCTCCTCTTCCGTTCTGTCCCTCTGCTCCGGGCCGCTCACCCTCTCCTCTTCTATTCTGTCCTTCTGCTCTTGTCCGCCCATCCCCTCTTCTCTCATTCCTTCCTCCTGCCAGTCACTTTATTTTTTCACATTTATACCCCTGTCCCCACACCACTTTCAAATATCTGGGCTCTGCAGGATTAATCTCCAGCTTCTCTCGGATATGCCGGATATGTACCGCCACCGTATTCTCACTTCCGTAAGGCAGATCCTTCCATATCCTCTGATAGATTTCTTTGGGCGAAAAAACCTGTCCTGGATGCTGCATCAGAAGTTTCAGTATCTCGTATTCTGTGGGAGTCAGCGCCACTTCCTCCCCGTCCAGCATCACCTTTTTCTGCACATCATCCAGTTCAATAGCCCCGCATCTTAAAACTTCCCGGCGCATATTCCCCGCCCCCAGCTGCATATACCTCCTAAGCTGAGACTTTACCCGGGCAGACACTTCCACAGGGTGAAAAGGTTTGGTGATATAATCATCCGCTCCCACCGTAAGCCCCAGAACCTTGTCCGCCTCCTCAGACTTGGCTGTCAGAAGAATAATCGGCACATTACTTCTCTCCCTGATCTTGACCATGGCCTCCATGCCGTCCATTCCAGGCATCATAATATCAAGCAGAACCAGATGAATGTCATGCTCTTCCACAGCCTTTAATGCCCCCATGCCGTCATAGGCCTCGTAAAGGACATATCCTGGATCACTCAGATAAATTTTAAGTGCATTGACAATGTCGCGCTCATCGTCACATATTAAAATGTTATACATATCCGTATTTCCTTCCTGTAACAGAACTTTTGCGAAAATCATGATTCTCATGAAATTATTCTACCAAGAAAATATTTAATATAAAATGAGGGAATTGTTTAAGAATCCCTTAAGATTTGCCCGGTTTGCTGACTTCTTCTCTTTCAATGCCTTTCAGAAAATCCAGCATTTATAGCGCTCATATGCCCAGTTTTCTATGAGTACATATGAAGAATTTATGGTGCTGCTTACTTTTGCAATTCTTATTGTCGCCATTTTGGAATATGTCAACC
>CAJUNZ010000043.1:0-13202 GCA_910587755.1 uncultured Acetatifactor sp.
TCGTTGTAACATGGTATCTGTATGATCAGTTTCATCTGTGTCCGTTCCTTTCTTTCCACCCTTTTTTGTCAGCCAGTGCACTGTCCATGCAGAAATTCACGATTCTGTCAAGATTCTGTATTGGATCCATCACGGCGTTCTTTCAGCACCTGAAACACTGCATATGCTGCAATCACTGCCCCTGTCAGCACAAGAATCAAGACATTGGAAACACCGGATTTTCCGCCCTCCTTCTCCCCTTCTGCACCGGTGTCCTTCCCGTCAGAGGATCCTTCCACAGCTTCTCCTTCAGCCTCGCCTGCGCCAGAAGACTCTCCCGCATTCTCCTTCTGTTCCCCAGGCCGAACCTGCGGGATGGTATCCTCTCCTATGGTCTCATCCCAGCCTTCTTCCGCCGTATACATCTCCAGAAAATCCTTCCGCACATAACCTGTCTCTCCGTTGTACGCCACCCGGTACCATCCCTCTTCTGTCAATTCCACAGCGAAAATCCTCTCCCCGGCCAAAAGCTGTCCCAGGACTTCCGCTGACGTGTCAGGCTCCCGGCGCACATTGACTTTGGACAGGGCCTCCATCATGGCAGGGCTGCTTATCCCCTCCCCGGCCGCCAGAATCCTCTTTTCAGGCATACAGACTGCCAGCATGACAAACAGCAAAGCCGTCCATACTCCGGCAAAAATCTTTTTTCCATCCTTCACAGTATGATTCATGTATCCGCCCTCCGCTGTTTTTACTCTCCTCACCCCGTCCCGAAGCCTGCGCTCAAACATCGCCCCATACCCGGTTTGGCTCCCGGAAATAGAGCACCCTGGCAGCGGCAGCCGCGTACAAAGGCGCTGCCGCCGCCTGCTGGCTGAAAAAGACAGCCTGTGCCAGACACACCGCCAAAATCAGTGTATCTCCGCCAAAAATATCCCCGGACCTGTGCCTCCGCCCCCTGCGCCCCATCTGCTGTACGGCCGCAAGTATGATACAGATCACCCAGACGCCTCCTATCAGGCCGAACTTTTCCACTCCATCGTAGAAGCTGCCATTGTGACCGGCGCAGTACTCCCTGGCAGCGGCCGAAAAGTGCCCCAGCAGGTTTATGCCCGTGCCCTCCCCCATGCCTTCCAGGCGCTCCCCCATGATCAGAAGCAGGAACAGGATCAGGCCTGTCCCTGCCAGGGCCCATGACAGCCCCTTCTGGAAACCATGCAGAAGCACACCTCTGCCCTCTGGCAGTCTGTCCCACCAGGAAAAAAAGAGCACGCCTGCCAGCGCCAGAGCCAAGTTCAGACATACACCGTCCTCCAGACTCCAGGCGCCCCCTGTCTTTACCAGGGGCGCATATCTGACAAGCAGCGGCATGTTCGACAACAGGAAGAAAAAGGCAGAGGCCATCTGCATGGTCCTTCGCACAAATTCCTTCTCCGGTCGGTGCAGCAGAATGGAAACGGGAAAAGCCAGACAGCCCAGCAAAATCCCTATGACATTTCCGTCCAAAAACAGAAGGAGCCACCCGGCCAGAGCCATACCCAGGCAGAACAGGCGCTTTCCGCCCTCCTCCCTGCAGTATCCCTCCATGGCCCCGGTATTTACAAGCAGCAGAAAAGGCGCCAGCGCCCCTTCCTCCAACAGGGGGCGCAGATTAAATACATAAGAAGAATCCACCAGAAAGTGCCGCAGAAGCCCCAGATATACCAAAGCAACACAGAGCAAAAAGATTCCCGGCACCTCCTGCGAAAAACCCCTTCCCGGCGCATCACTTTCAGACAGCCCGCCATTCAGAAAACTTTCCCTCACCGGACTTCTGGCAGAGCGCTGTTCCTTCCAGGAAATCAGGAAAAAAAGCAGGGCAAGAGCTATTCCCAGAAGACTGTCGCTGCTGTCCCCTCCTTCAGCCGCCTCCGCCACAAGCCTGAGAACATTCCACAGAAAAAATCCCCCAGCCAGACAGTCCAGAGCAGTCCATCTGCGCCTGAGCTTCCCGCCGCCCTCTGCCAGAAATGCCGCCCCCTCCAGTACCGCCGACAGCCACACCACCCAGATCCGCCCTTCGATCCCCGCCAGTTTCCATCCGGGCATCACAGCCGACAGGAGCACCACCGCGCATATCCGAAATATATGTATCATGTCTTTCCGCACCATCCTGCCCGCCCCTCTTTTATGGCTGTTTTCCGCCTTCCCTGAAAGCAGCCTTAAGAAACTTTCTTCCCCCGGTTCCAGAAGGCCCCCTCCGAAGCCTGACCCTATCCCCGGACTCATCCCAGCAGACCCGGAAGCTGTGGGATTCCATGAGAATTCTGTACTCGCCAGACAGCTCCCTCTCAGACAGCGCTTCTCCCTCTCCAATCTGCACTAGAAATATCTCCCCCGGAGGCAGTGCCCCCTCCTCCCCAACAGGGCGCAGAGAAATATCCTGCAGCATATACTGTGCCAGACAGGCCCGGGTTCCCCTGTCCCCATACAGACAAAATACTTCCTTCTTTCCCACAGCGTGCAGCATTTCCCTGGCTCCGGCAAGCAGCTCCACATCACTCCGCTGCCACTCATGGGCAGGCAGGATATAGGTCACGGTATTGTACCCCGAAAGCGCCAACTGCATCAGACAGGGAACCAGTAAAAAGAGCCGTCTCCATCCACTGCTCCGTCCTGCCGGGAATGCCCCCGCAAGAACCGCTCCCCCTAACATTCCGCCGGCATAAGCATACGAAATTGTCCTTGTGTCATACCTTTGAGCAAGGTCAAAGGCATACAGTATTCCTGTCACAGAATGCCGGTTTGCATACAGCATCTCCCCTGTGCCAAGCAGAAGATACACTGCCAGAAACCCAACTCCTAAAAGCCCTGTCAGCCACAGCATTCGTCTGCGCACTCCCGGCCTCTGCAGCAGCTCCAGCACCCCAAAAGCCAGTATGGGCGGCACCGTATTCTCATGGTACCTTCCATACAAAAGCGCATCCATTCTGTCAGATTTTAAACAGTATATGGTTGTGATCAGCAATGCCGCACCATGGGTCAGCAGAAGCCAAAGACAGAGCCATCTCTCAACCGAACCCCCTTCCGCGCCGCCTTTACTTTCCGCCCTCTGTGCCAGCAGTTTCCCTGTCTCCCGGAATAAAAAAGCCATACCCCAGAAATACAGCCCAAAACTGGCGCATCCAAGATAAAAAATCTTTCCTGCCAGTCCCGCCAAAAAGCGGAAAAGTCCCTCCAGACTGCACAGATAGGCAAGTTTTCCCCACTGTCCTGTGTAATCATTGGCGCCCGTGAGCTCCCGATAGTCCGCAGACTCTACCCCGGTCACAAGCATGTTTTTGATTCCTCCTGCCAGCGCTGCCATACAGACCAAAACCGCCAGGAAAAACAGCACCCGCTTCCACCTGCCGGAACTTTTGTCCCGAAGTGCTGCCCCCAGAACCATGCACACTGCCGTTCCCAGGACAATCCCCACCGTCCGCAGATGCACCATGTACATAAAGCTCACTGTCAACACCGGAACCATCCCTCTCCAAAGACCAGGATGTTTCAGCCACCCCGCCATTCCCCAGGCAAGAAGAAGATACAGAAAAGTGAGAAAAACTTCCGCCAGAGTGGTCTGTGCATAAGTGGCACAGGACACATACAGCAGACCTGTTCCGGCAGCCAGAGCCGCCGCCCTTCTGTCCATGACGCGGAAGATTTCTTTTAAAATTCCATAGAGCAGCAGCACACCTGCTGCCAGCATAACAAAATTCAGCCCGGTCATAAGCCGGTACAGAATCAATGGATCCCGGACCACAGCCATAAAAGGATACATCAGCAGACCATATCCAAAAGAATACCAGGAATGCTGCGCCACCACCTGGGACCAGTCCATTCCGGCCATGGAAGCTGCATGAGCCCAGTAGCCGAATTCATCCGGAAAAATGACCGGGGCGTCCAGTCTGGAACCTGCAGCCCAGGCAGCGCCTGTCCATACTGCCATAAATCCAAACAGTATCCCTGCGGCACTCCTGTGCCCTGCCCCCTGCTCCATGTCCGCCCCCGTCTCCTTCCGGAAAACAGGGATTCCCCTGTTTCCGGAAACTGCAAGCCTTTTTTATTACCTGAAAATATCAAAGCTTCCCGCAGGAGCCTTGATCAATGCAAAAACGCCGAACCCATCGGTCTTCACGGAAAGAATGGAAGGGTCTTCCGAAGTGTTGGGCAGAATGCTCACTCTGCCGCCTTCCTGTACACGGATGACAGCATACTCATATCCCGCCTGACGGAACGATGCCGGGAGCCCCAGAGTGATCGTGATGGGATTGTTGATATCCACCACTTTTTGGCCGTTTAAGTACGCCATCATATCGAGAACGGCCCCTCTCTCAGCCTGAATCCCGTTTGACATTAAAATGCCCATTCCGTCGTTGATACTGGCCAGTGCCAGTTCCCCGCACCTGGTATCCAGACAGACCATTTCCACATAGTCGCCCTTCCCTGCACCAAACGCTGCATTCACTGCCGCAAGCGGCGTGGTGATGGCAATGCCCTCCACCACTGTCACCCTGTAAGTGCCGGGGATTGTGGACTTGAGAACTGTTCCGCCGGCAGTAGTCACCACATCTGCCACCAAGTCCTGGCCATCTTCAGATGAATCTTCAGGTGTCTCTGCAGGTGCTGTTGTGGGCACTGTCTCCGGCGGCGCTGTGGGCGGTGTCGTAGGCACTGTGCCAGGCGGCGTTGTGGGTACTGTGCCAGGCGGCGTCGTAGGCTCCGTGCTGGCTCCCGGATCCTGGGTTCCTGGATCATTTGTCCCCGCCTTAGTGCTTAAGAGCTGCACCCCGCCATTTGCGTTTACTGCCAGTACCGGTGATACCGCCACCACAGCTGCAACAGCGAAGACGCCGATCCTTTTTAGTACTTCCTTGCTAACCATCTCTCTTACCTCCTTGTTTAGATTTATATATTCGGGGAGAGCATTCCCGGATATATCTTTTATGCTGTCCGCCTCTTATATCCGATAGAGCCAAAATATAGTCCTCCGGATACAGCTCACTCCTCCCGGCATATTGTTTTCATAAAACCGGCACTTCTGCGAAAAAAGTCCGTACACCACAAAAAAAGCGGCCTGCAGATATCTGCTGACCACTTTTTTTGACGGCTTATTTTCTATCGCTCCTGACAATTCCTAAGCCGGCTCCGCTCCCAGGCTGACCGCTGCAAAAGGAGGAATTTTCCCACGTCAAATACCGCAGCGCCACTGTGGCGGCTGCGTTCCCATTTTCCTCTCCCCTAATAGTCTACCCCTGCTTTTTCTTCCCTCCAGTTCTTTTTTCCGCAGCTTCCTTCCTCAGACCTTCTCCCCCTCAGGCTTCCTCCCCCTTCAGGCTTCCGCCGCCCCAAACACTCCGTTTATCAGCTCCTTCTTATGTTCCATGGTGGAATGCACATACAGGCCCAAGGTCACTTTCACACTGGCATGCCCCAAAATCTCGCTGAGGCTCTTTACGTCAAATCCCTTCCTGACACACCTGCTGGCAAAGTAGTGCCGGAGTGTGTGGAATTTAAAGCCCTCTATGCCGCAGGCCTTCAGCAGCGCCGCAAAACGGTACTGCACCGTCCGGGCCTCCGCCCAGGCTTTCCGCTTCCCTGCCACCAGATAGGCATCCTCCCCTCCCCGGTGCTCCTCCAGAAGCTGCAGCACCGGCGCAGGAATGGGGATATTCCTCACAGAAGAAGCTGTCTTGGGCGTCTGGACCTGCACATGGGTGCCGCAGGCTCCCTGTCCGCACTGCTTTATCCTCTGCATGTTCCTTCGCACCCGCAGCACTCCTGCCTCCAGGTCAATGTCCCCCCACCTCAGGGCGCACAGCTCCCCAATGCGGATCCCCGTGCAGCAGGCCAGAAGCACCCCCAGGCAGGTGCCGTCCCCTGCGTGTTCCGACAGATGCCCCATCAGCTTCTCCATGGTATGGTCAGAAGGCACCTCCACAGGCTTTCCACGCCCGGCCTTTCCGGTTTTCAGCACCGGCAGCGCCCGGCCGTGCTCCAGGGACATGTGTCGAAAGGCCTGGCGCAGCACCGTCCCGATACTCCTGGCGTAGGAGGAAGAAATCTTTGCGCCGTCACGTTTCCTGCGCAGCCCCTCCAGAAACACACTGCAGGAGGCGCTGTCAAAATCCTGCCCTTTTTTCTCCCCGATGCTTCTCCGGATATGCCGCTCTACGATCTGAAAGTAACAGGCATAAGTTGACTCCTTCCAGTCCCCCTTTTTATCCTCCATCCACCGGTCCACAATCTCTCCCACCGTCAGGCCGCACCCGTCTGTGCCCTGCTCTTTTACAGATCCTTTCTGCCCAATCTCCTCCCGGGCCAGTTCCTTTACTAACGCCATCACCTTCTCCCTGGCTTCCTTATAGCTTCGGCCGTACACGGATCGGTATCCCGCCTTTCCGTCCCTGGAACGCCGGATTCTCACCCGGCCCTCCCACCTGCCGTCCTTTCTCCTGTAAATGTTCAGTCCCTTCTTTGCCATGGCTTTCTCCTTCCGTACTGACCATCTTTCTGACGGCTCGCAGCGTTGCCCCACCGCCCTTTCCTGGTCTTTCTAAGCAGATTTTACAATATCTGACAGGCTGTTTGGAAGAAAAATGTATATTTTACAGTTGAAATATAGGCTGCAGCGTGGTATGATAACGGTAAATGCAAGTGTCCACGCACTCTCTTCCGCATATACATAGATGTTTTCTTTTCGTAAATGTGCCGGATTTATGAAATTTTTTGTCCGGATGTTTCAGAATTCCGCAAAAAAATCCTGGTATAAAGCATCTGCAGCAGGCTGAATCCCGCTGCATGCTTTATACCAGGATTTTTCAGATTGACCTTTGGCAAAAAACTTCTCCTGCCAGTCAAACTTTTTTATCCCCCTTCTCCTTTACCTCTGCTCCTCCAGATACAGCTGTATCCGCTTCTGAATAATCTCCGCCGCCTCATCCGCCGTCTTATCCCCCCGGAAGTATGCCTCCGCCTCCTCCAGGATAATTCCTCCCATATCCGCATCCCATCCCGGCAGCGCAGTACCCTTCTCCAGTATGTCAAGGTATTCCGGCAGGAAAGAACTTCCGTCCGGCTTCCCCGCCAGCTCTATAAAATTGCCGTTTCCCTGCCAGAATATGGGCCCTTTGCCCAGTTCCGTGTGCTCCCTTACGCCGCCGCTTAAGATATCCCTTCTGACGGACAAAATCCCCAGCTCACCCTGCTTCCTGTCGCTGAAAACAAACTTCAGAAAGTCCCGGATAATCTCTTCCTGTTCCGTTTTGGCATTCACGGCAATACAAAAAGAACACTCCACAAATCCGCCGAATCCACTGTCCACCGGATAGCCTACACAGTGGTATCCCTCCCCCAGTCCTGCCATAGTCTCACTAAAACTACGAAGCTGTCCTCCACCGTTCCATACTGCAGCGCCCCCTTGCACAGGCAAAGCGCCGCCGCGATTAACCCTCTGTCACTTGATCATTTGGCCTCATACCAGTTTTCCCCGGTGTGCAGATCCACCTCCAGAGCCACCGCCAGATCCGCCGCCGCCTGCATGTTCTCCAACAGAATCCGGCGCACGGCCTCCTCCTCTTCCCGCACTGTCTCAATCACAAGTTCATCGTGCACCTGCAGAATCAGCCTGGACTTAAATTCTCCTTCCCGAAGAGCCTTCCACACACGGATCATGGCGATCTTGATGATATCCGCCGCCGTGCCCTGGATGGGAGAATTCATGGCTACCCGCTCCCCAAAGGAACGCTGCATGAAATTGGACGAGGACAGCTCTGGAATGGGCCGCCGCCTGCCGTAAATGGTGGTGGTATACCCCTGCTCCTTTGCCTCCTTCACCTGCCGGTCCAGAAATTCCTTCACTCCGGGATAAGTGGCAAAGTACTGGTCGATATAGTTTTCCGCCTCCTTCTTGCTGATACTCAGATCCTGGCTCAGTCCAAAGGAACTGATACCGTAGACAATGCCGAAGTTCACCGCCTTGGCATTCCTGCGCTGCAGATCCGTCACCTCCTCAAAAGGAGTATGAAACACTTTGGAGGCAGTGATCCGGTGGATATCCTGATCCATGTGGTAGGCCTCAATCAGCTGCTGATCCCCGGACATATGGGCCAGAACCCGCAGCTCAATCTGAGAGTAGTCCGCGTCCATAAAGACACAGCCCTCCCTGGGCACGAACACCTTCCGGATCCGCCGCCCAAGCTCCATGCGCATGGGAATGTTCTGCAAATTGGGCTCAGTGGAGCTGATCCGCCCGGTGGCCGTGATGGTCTGGTTAAAGCTGGTGTGGATCCTCCTGTCCTCCCTGATATAGACTGCCAGCCCGTCCGCATAGGTTGACTTCAGCTTTGTCAGCCCTCTGTACTCCAGAATATCCTTCACAATAGGATGGTCTTCGGAGAGCTTTTCCAGCACATCCGCCGCCGTGGAATAACCTGTCTTCGTCTTCTTTCCTCCCGGAAGCTTCATGGTGTCAAAGAGAACCTCTCCCAGCTGCTTAGGGGAATTGATGTTAAAATTCTGGCCCGCCTGCCTGTGGATGGAGGCCTCCAGCTCCTGAATCCTGGACACCAGGGCATCCCCGTAGGCTTTCAGCTCCTCCCGCCGGACTTCCACGCCCTCCCGCTCCATGTCATACAGAACCAGGGACAGAGGCATCTCTATCCCGCGCATAAGCTCTTCCATGCCTGTCCGGCGCAGTTTCTCCCCCAGAACCTGGGCTCCCCGCAGGGACACCCAGGCCCCGTAGCAGCAGTACTCCGCAAATTTTTCCGGAGCGGACAGCGCGGCCTCCCTGAAAGAATGCCGCTTTATCTTCCCAAAACTCTCCTTCCAGCCGGGGATCGCAACCCCCAGGTGCTCTGAGGCAATGGTCTCCAGATCATAGTCGCTTTTCAGAGGATTCAGCAGATAGGCCCCGATGAGAATGTCAAAATATCTGTCCGTGCCGTCCTTGGCCAGACAGCCGTACTGCCCCTTGATGTCGAAGGCTGCAATCTCTGCCCTGGCCGAGAATTCCGTCAGAGCTGCCTGAAGGGAAGCCCTCTCCCCGCCCTCTCCCGCGCCTGGCAATTCCGTAAACAGAGACAGCTGCACATTCTCCTCCACGGGCAGGGCATACATAAAGACATCATCCCCCAGAGCCAGAGCCGCACCGTAGAGCTCCTCCCCTTCCACCGCCAGAAAAAGCCCCGCACGCTGTCCCTGTCTGACCTTTTTCAGCTTTCCCAGGAACTCCTTTTCTCCCTTCAGCACCTGAAAATTTCTGTCGGAACCTGCCTCTTTCTCCCCCTTCCCCTCCAGGTCGAAACGTCCCAGAAGATTCCGGAATTCCAGCTTTTTAAACAGGTTGTAAGCCTCCTGGGTGTAGTATCCTTCCGCCCTGGCCGCCTCGTAATCCAGCTTTACATCCCCGTCGGTCTTAATGGTGGCCAGGGCCTTGCTCAGATCCGCCAGCTCACGGTTAGCCTTCAGGGATTCCCTGATACTCTTCTTGGAGATCTCCTCCACATGGGCATAGATATTTTCCAGGGAACCGAACTGCACCATAAGTTCCGTGGCAGTCTTCTCCCCCACCTTGGGCACGCCGGGAATATTGTCGGAGGTATCCCCCATAAGCGCCTTCAGGTCGATAAACTGTTGGGGTGTCACATGGTAGGCCGCCTCCACATCCTCCGGATAGTAGTCCTCTATCTGTGTCCTGCCTGACTTGGTCTTGGGAATCCTGATCTTGATCCTGGTGTCTGCGATCTGCAGCAGATCCCTGTCCCCGGAGATCAGGGAAACCTGGATCCCTTCCGCCGCAGCAGCCTTGGCCAGGGTGCCCAGAATATCGTCCGCCTCCAGGCCCTCCCGCTCCACCATAACCACGTTCATGGCCTTCAGCACTTCCTTCATCACCGGCACCTGCTCCACCAGTTCCTCCGGCATGGGCTTCCTGGTTCCCTTGTAGGCCTCGTACATTTGGTGCCGGAATGTGGGCGCATGGACGTCAAAAGCCACCGCAAGAAAATCCGGCTTCTCCTCCTCCAGAATCTTAAACAGAATATTCAGAAATCCGTAAATCCCATTGGTGTGCAGCCCCTGGGCATTGGTCAGATTCGGCACGCCGTAATATGCCCTGTTTAATATGCTGTGACCGTCTATGAGCACCAATTTCCTGTTTTCAACCATAACCCCACCACCTCTGCGCAATATTTCTTAATGCATCTCTCCCGTCAAGTCTTACAGCAGCATCCACACGACAATGGCCAGGAGAATGCCCACCGCCGCAATCTCCATGGCAACACCCAGATTCATAAAGATCCCATGGAACCGAATCTGCTGCCGCATCTCCTGAAGCCTTTCCTCCAGATCCGCCTGCAGGTCAAAGGTACTTCCGTTCTCCAGGCGCTGAATTCCTTCCGTCACAAAGAACTGGACCAGAAGCTCCTCCCTGCAGTCCCCGCACCGGTCCATATGTTCACTGAATTTCTTCAAGGTAGGATAATCCAGCTTCTGCGCAATAAAATCCGGAATGAGCCTCTCAAATTCCTTACAGTCCATCTCCGCCTTTCTGCCCCACCAGTCCAAGCTCCCACCTCCAAACTCCAAACCATTCTCTGTAGACCCCTGCCGGAAAACTCACCCAAGAGCCTGGGCCAGATCCGCAATCAAATCCTCACTGTCCTCAATACCGCAGCTGATACGGATCAGCTCCGCAGGCACCCCAGCCTCCTTCAGCTGTTCATCGGTCATCTGACGATGGGTGCTGGTGGCAGGATTCAGGCAGCAGGTGCGGGCATCCGCCACATGGGTCTCAATGGCCGCCACTCTCAGCTTCCTCATAAAAGTTTCCGCAGCCTCTCTGCCGCCTTCCAGACCGAAGGAAACCACCCCGCAGCTGCCCTGAGGCAGATATTTCTGCGCCAGAGGATAATACTTGTCCCCCGGAAGACTGCAGTAATTCACATAGGCCACCCTGGGATGCTCGGACAGGAACCGGGCCACCGCAAGACCATTCTCACAGTGCCGCTTCATCCTCACATGCAGGCTCTCCAGGCCCAGGTTCAGAATAAAGGCGTTCTGCGGACTCTGGATGGAACCCAGATCCCTCATAAGCTGTGCCGTACACTTTGTGATAAAAGCCCCTTCTTTTCCAAATTTTTCCGCGTAAGTGACGCCGTGATAGCTCTCGTCCGGCGTACACAGACCCGGAAACTTGTCCTTGTGGGCCATCCAGTCAAATTTTCCGCTGTCCACAATGGCGCCTCCCACAGCCGCCCCATGGCCGTCCATATATTTTGTGGTGGAATGGGTCACAATATCCGCTCCCCACTCAAAAGGCCGGCAGTTGATGGGGGTGGCAAAAGTATTGTCCACAATCAAAGGCACCCCGTGGGCATGGGCGCACTGGGCAAATTTTTCAATGTCAAGCACCGTCAGGGCAGGATTGGCAATGGTCTCCCCGAACATAACCCTGGTGTTCTCCCGGAAAGCCCCATCCAGCTCCTCCCTGGAGGCATCGGGACTCACAAAAGTCACATCCACCCCCATTCTTTTCATGGTGACGGAGATCAGGTTGTAGGTTCCCCCGTAAATGGTGCTGGAGGCAACAATGTGGTCCCCGCAGCCGCAGATGTTGAACAGGGCGTAAAAATTGGCGGCCTGGCCGCTGCTGGTGAGCATGCCCGCCGTTCCTCCCTCCAGCTGTGCGATTTTGGCTGCCACATAATCATTGGTGGGATTCTGGAGACGGGTGTAGAAATAGCCGCTGGCCTCCAGGTCAAAAAGTTTTCCCATGTCCTCGCTGGTATCATATTTAAACGTGGTGCTCTGAATAATAGGAATCTGACGGGGCTCTCCGTTTCCCGGTGTGTAGCCGCCCTGTACGCATATGCTGTTAATCTTCATTTTTATACCCCCTTTTTTTCTTTTTCCAGTATACACGCTCCAGGGGTAAAATTCAACTGTTTCTCATCTCTTGTATTCCGCATATTTCCCACCGTAGATACATAGGATGATGAAAAGGTAATTCAGGACAAAGAATGCCATGAAGCAAAAAAACGATACCATCCTGATCATCTCCATCCTCATCCCCATCAGCACAGGAGTGCTGTCCGCTTTTTTCAGCGGAGACATGTCGGTCTATTCCAGACTCTGCAAGCCGGCCTTCAGCCCGCCTGCAATTCTATTTCCGCTGGTGTGGATCATCCTTTACGCCCTGATGGGGCTCTCCTCCTACATAGTCTACCTGTCAGACAGCCCCCATAAAAAGAAAGCTCTCCAGGTCTATCTGCTGCAGCTGCTCTTCAACTTTTTCTGGAGCATCATCTTTTTTGGGTTTTCTCTGTACTTTATTGCCTTTATCTGGCTGCTGGCACTCCTTGTGCTGGTGGCGGCCATGATCTGGCAGTTCTATATGGTGGGCCCTCCGGCGGCATACCTGCAGCTTCCCTACCTGGTCTGGTGCCTGTACTCAGCCTATCTCAACTTCTGCATGTTCCGCCTGAACTGAAAAAAACAGCGGCGGATCCAGAGAGGCCCTGCCTGAAATCATACGCAGATCACCTGGCAGGGCCTCACATCCAAGGGGGAAGAGGGCAGCTCCGCCCTCATCTGGCACCAAAACCCTACCCCGATGGTGCGCTGCTGCAGCAGAGGTTTGTCCGCCAGAAACCGGTCATAAAATCCCTTGCCGTAACCCAGCCTGTTCCGGTGTCTGTCAAAGGCAGCGCCGGGCATCAGCATCAGGGTCCGCTCCTCCCTGCCCTGGCCGCCGAGGTACTCCTCCCCGTCCCCGGAAGGTTCCAAAATGCCCCGGTAGCCCGGCTGAAGATCCTCCAGAGAACTTATCCTGTAAAAGCCCATTTCAGGCGTTACACTCTCCTGCAGCACCCTGGGCAGGTATACCTTTTTTCCCTGTCTCAGAGCTTCCTCCATAATCTCCCAGGTGCTGATCTCGCCGCCGTAACTGGCGTAACACAGCAGATATTCCCCAAGATAAAACCACTGGTGTCCAAGAATCCGTTCGGTCAACAGCACCGCTCCCCTTTGACGCTCCCGGTCATCCAGGGCGGCTCTGGCCTGCAGCGCCTCTCTCCGGATCTCTCCCTTATCTGTCCCCATATTTTTCTCCAAGATTCTCCCTGGAACCGTCAGGATGCTCCACCGTAATGCTGTCCAGCTGCCCCCTGAGGTTAGATCTGACATTTGCCACATATTCT
>CAJUNZ010000043.1:13212-23682 GCA_910587755.1 uncultured Acetatifactor sp.
CGGGCCTGTTCCTCCCTTTCCACCGGGTTCAGTCCCTCCTTCTGAGCTTTGTGGTACAGCGCGTTAATGCGCGCGATCCTCTCCTCCATATTCATAAAATGTCCACCCCCCTTTTGGTTCCTGCCTTAAACGGCACCTCTTATCCATATTTTAAGGCGCGTATTCCGCCCCAATGGCCTCCGCCACCCGCATCCCGTCCATGGCGGCAGAGAGTATTCCTCCCGCGTAGCCTGCTCCTTCCCCGCAGGGATACAGACCCCGCACCCGGGACTGAAAGCTCTCATCCCGGGGAATTCTCACCGGGGAAGAAGTACGGGATTCCACCCCGGACAGACAGACATCCTCCCTGTCAAAGCCCTCGATCTGTCTGCCGAAAGCAGTCATTCCCTCCACAAAAGCGCTGCTGCACTCCCGGGGCAGGATTCCGCTTAAGTCCGCCCACACGTAACTTCCCTTGCACTGAGGCTCCACCTGCCCACAGGCCGCTTCTTCCGCTGTTTGACCCGGGCAGTCAACGAAGTTCTGCCCGGAGGAGGCTGCGGCTTCCACCTGCCGCCTGAAGTCCCCATAGCGCTGTACCGGGATCTTTCCTTCCCCCAGAGCAAAGGCCTTCTCCTCCAGCTGTCTCTGGAAAGCCACCCCCGCCAGAGGGTGATCCGATCCAAAATCTTCCGGCGTCACAGTCACAATCACCGCGCTGTTGGCATTCTCACCGTCTCTCCCGCTGTAGCTCATGCCGTTCACCGCCAGACACCCCTCCTGGGAAGAGGCGTTTACCACATATCCTCCGGGACACATGCAGAAAGAATACACGCCCCTGCCAGAGGATGTTTTGGCCGCCAGACGGTAGGAGGCCGCTCCCAGCCCGCCCGGGTCCTCCATGCCGTACTGACTTTTATTGATCAGAGACTGGGGATGTTCCACCCTAAGCCCCACAGCGAAAGCCTTGGCCTCCATGGGAACTCCCTTCTCCCACAACATGGAAAAGGTATCCCTGGCGCTGTGGCCCACTGCCAGCACCAGCTGCCCACATGCCAGATACTCCCCTCCGTCCACAGCCACTCCCTTCACCTGTCCCTGCTGGACAACTATCTCCGAGACCCGGCACCCGAAACGCACCTCTCCCCCAAGACGCCTGATTTCCTCCCGCATCCTTTTCACCACCCCGCAGAGCACATCCGTGCCCAGATGAGGCCTGGCCTCATACAGTATGCTCTCCTTTGCGCCAAACCGCACCAGAGTTTCCAGCACCGCGTTGTTCCTGCCCTCCCTGTCCTTCACCAGAGTGTTCAGCTTGCCGTCGGAGAAAGTTCCCGCCCCGCCCTCGCCAAACTGCACATTTGACGCCGGATCCAGCCTGCCCGTCTCCCAGAAAATCTCCACATCTTTCTGCCGAGCCTCCACACATTTCCCCCGCTCCAGAAGCAGGGGGCGGTACCCGTGAAGCGCCAGAAAATAACAGCAGAACAGCCCGGCAGGCCCGGCTCCCACAATGATTATGGGAGCCTTTCTCTCCCGTGTTCCAGGAGCGGGAAAATGGTACGGCACGCTCTCCGCCCTGCCCACCAGGTTTTCCTTTCCCCGGAACCGCCGCAGCACCCTCTCTTCCTCCTGCACCTCCGCCTCCAGAGTATAGCTGTAGAATAGATCCGGCTTTTTCCTGGCGTCCACGGAACGGCGCAGAATCTTAAATGATTTGATATCATTCTCCGGCACCTGCAGCACCTTTGCCGCCTTTTTCCTAAGCTCTGTCTCCGTATGCCCCAGCCGTACTTTCACCTGATTTATCCTGATCATAACCCCCTGTCTCCCTCTATCTTCCCGGGCGCTTCCTGCCGTTTCCGCCCTCTGCAAAAGGCTTTCCTGCCCTGCCCCCTGCCGCTGCCCTGCCCGCTATACTGCCGCTGCACCAGGCCCAGTGAAGGTTGTACCCCCCGCATTTGCCGTCCACATCCAGGATCTCTCCCGCAAAATATATCCCCGGCTGCTTTTTTGACTCCAGTTCCAGAGTCACCTCGTCCAGGGGCACTCCTCCCGCGCAGGCCTGGGCACTGTCATAGGATCCGCTGCCGGTCACATGGACCACCCAGTTTCTGCACAGCTCCCAGACCCGCCCCAGCTTCTCCCTGTCCGCCGAGCCTGCGTCCTGAGAAGGCTTCAGCCCCGCCAGACGGATAAACAAAAGCATCAGCTTCTTGTGGAGCACTCCGGTAAAGAACTCTTCCACCGTGCGACCGACGCCCAGGATTTTCCTCCCTGCGGCCAGGCGCACAAACTCTTCCTCTGTATAGTCCGGCAGGAAATTCACCGCCACCTCCACCTGCCGCTTCCCGGCGGGAACCCCCTTCTCTTCCAGATCTTTCAATATGTAGTTCACCACACGGCTGAACTGGAACACCGGAATGCCCGAGATTCCCCGATCCGTAAGCTGCAGCTCACCCCTCTCCCGGGCAGCCGTTCTGCCCCGGTGAAGGACTCTCAGCTCCGCATCCGCCCTGACGCCGGACACAGCCTTAAAATAATCCTCCCCGCACTGAAGCTGTACCAGTGCAGGGACCGTGTCCACAAGGGAATGCCCCAGCCTTTCCGCCAGAACATACCCGCTGCCGTCGGAACCCGTTTTGGGCGCCGCCCGTCCCCCGCAGGCCAGAATCACCCGGTCAAAGCGGAACTCCTGCCCTGCTCCCAGGACTCGTATGCCCCCAGTCCGCCTGGCTTTCTCCACCTGTTCCACTCTGCAGCCGGCCACAGTCTCCACCCCCTGTGCTGCCGCCTCACACCGCAGCACATCAAGCACAGCCGCCGCCTGGTCACAGACAGGGTAGAGCCCGCCCCTTCTGCTCTTCACCATCAGACCCATGCTCTGGAAAAAAGCCCTCGTCTCCTCCCTGCCGAAATGCCCCAGAAAAAGCCCCAGCATCTCCGGCCTTTTGGTGTAATAGTTCTCCAGAGCCAGATTTTCATTGCCCAGGTTGCACCTGCCGTTTCCGGTGGCCAGCAGCTTTCTGCCCGGACGGTCATTTCCCTCCAGAACCGTCACCTGGGCTCCCAGCCTGGCCGCCGTCACTGCCGCCGCCAGACCGGCAGCTCCGCCGCCTACGATCCCCACTCTGTCTCCCATGTCATGACCTCCCGATCCGGCCGCTGCCCTTTCCTCACCTGCATACACGGATATCTTCCATCCCGCAGCAGCTTTTCCCGTTGCCTCGCCTTAGAAACTGTCAAGATGCATTCTTTCACAGTTCAGCTGGAGTAGTTTTCCAGAAAATTATACAGCTTCTCCTGGTTCTCAATCCACATCATCTGCATAATGCTGTGCTGAAGCTGTCCCGGCAGGGAATCCAGTCTGATATCCGTCTCAATATACACGGTCTCCCGGTCTTCCAGGTATACCACCACTTTATTGTCGTGTACTCCCAGATAAAAGCTGGCGCTGGGCTGGACGAATCTGTAATTCATCCGGATCACCACCTTCTCCCTGGAAAAAGAGAGCACTTCCAGCCCTGCAAATCCCCTCTCCATCTCCGACAGAGGCGGAAATGCCTCATACACCTCCATGGCCTCCAGAAACTGCTCCCGGTTCATGCCCACATACTTGTCCGGCAGCCGCCATACTGTCTCCACCACAGAGTGGGTGAACATATCCGTCTCCTCCAGGACATACTTGGTGTCCACGCAGAGGGTGTCTCCAGAGCCTGACACTTCCCTGGTCTCCTCCCCGTCCGTATCCCAGGCCGACCCATAGTCAAAGGAGTCATCCTGCATCCTGGGATCCTCAATCTCCGGAGAACTGCCGCTCTCCTCAGAAGAGACCGCGTCCTCCGGAGATTTCTCCCGATCCCTGACAGGTTCCGACTCCCCCGTGTCCTCTTTTTCATACTCCTCAGGACTGTAAGTGGCTCTGAGCTGCTCCGCCGGCGCCGGACTGCGCTCCGTCTCCCGCTCCCCGGGATAAAAGAAACGGGAACTTTTCACACCCCCGTAAAATCCCAGCACCAAAAGCAACAGGGGAAATACAACAAATAAGCTGATACCTTTAACCAATTTCATAGTGATACCCACGCCTTTACTCTTCACACTATAACACTGGGATCAGTATCAGCTCTTCTGCCAATATTTATACATGTTTTTGATATTTTTTGGTAATTATGAGGCAAGTCCTCAGTAAACACGCAGCATCTGTCCAAGCATATGGATCAGCTTCCCACCGGGAATGGCCTCCAGTTCCTGCTCCCTGAAGTTCTTCAGCAGCAGAAGTATAACCCAGTACACCGCCCCTGAGACCAGCAGAGCCAGAATAAGCGTCACCGGAGTCCCCAGATGAGGAGAGAGCACGCCCCCAAACAGCAGGCACACCAGCGCGGCGGCCGCTCCCGCCCCCGCAGGCACCGCCAACACGTTAAGCCAGTCCAGGCGCATCCGCATCTGACTGCAGGAGAGCAGCCCCAGAAGAATGCACAGCACCGCCATTCCCGCCAGACTCCCGTACACCAGGCTGAGAGCGCCGCCCTCCGTCCCCCCGGTGAAAACCATGACGGCCAGGAAAAACAGATCTGAGATCCCCACCGCCCCCAGCACATGGTAGCGCTTTCCCGAGGAGAGCAGAAACCTGCCGAAATAGCTGCAAAGCGCTGCGGCCAGAATCAGAAACGAGCCTCCCCGCAGCATGGACAGCAGGGTATCCCTGCCCTCCGGATTCAAAAGTTCCGTCACCTGTTCCGCCATAAACGTCAAAAACAGTGAGCCAAAAACACCATGAACCACACAGATATGCACCCCGCTCTCAAAAGCGGTCCTGGCAAATCTGGTCTCCTCCCTGCGCAGGGAGGAAAACACCTTTGCGGACACAGGAAGGACGGAAACGGATGCCAGACACACCGCCATACCGCAGATCACCAGATACTGGCCTGCATATGCCCCATACTGGGCCGGAGCCCCTCCGTCCGCCCTGCCAAAGGCAGCAGCCCCCAGAGCCAGCGGCAGCAGCTCCAGAAAAAATGTCAGAGCCTGGGGCCATCTGCCCCCGCACAGATATCCCACACAATCCCAGAAAGAATCTGTGGAGTAGAGCCCATCCTGCCGGGAGCGCTTCTCCGACAGCCTGCTTCCCTTGTAGAGCAGAGCCAGGATCACCACAACAAGCAGCTCCGCAAGCACCACCCCCAGGGCAAACCCCATTCCCCCGTACATGGGCGCAAAATTCTTCTCCAGAAGCAGATTGCTGACTTTCTCCCCATAGTCCCCCATGAGCCTGGCGAACAGCAGTCCAAATCCCAGAATCATCACCTGCCGCAGCACCCCTGCGGCCGCTGTGGGAAACTCCATGCCCTCCCCCTGAAAATATCCAAGAATGCAGGAGGACAGCGCCCTCAGCAGAATAACCGGCGACAGAAACATAATGATATAGGTGCTGTAGCGCACCCCAAAGATCCCCTCCGCCGCCTGTCCGCCGAAAAGCAGCAGCAAAAGGCTGCCCACCAGTCCCAGAAATCCATGGAACACCAGGGCAGCGCTGCGCATTCTGGCAGCATTTTTATACTGTCCCTTGTTCCGCCTGCCCCGCAGCAATTTTCCCAGAGTCTCCGAAAGACTTCCTCCCACGGCGCACCACAAAAGAGCGCAGACCTCCACCCCTACAGCCATGTAAGCCACGCCGCTGTTCCCTGCTGCCTGTCCCGCCGCCCACAGGGCTGCCAGCAGCAGAATATTTGCAATTTCTCCCGCCTGTCTCCTCTTAACCTCTGCCCGATTCATCTTACGTCCCTTCGCCGTCTCCTGTTTGTCCCGTTACACCCTAATCCCTGGTGATACCCAGTTCCGCCAGTATCTCTTCCTGCCTGGCCTCCATAATCTCCCGCTCCGCTTCCTCCATGTGGTCATATCCGCACAGGTGCAGCATGCTGTGGGCCACCAGAAAGGCAAATTCCCTTCGCACGCTGTGGCCGTAGGCCTCCGCCTGGGACAGCACCCTGTCCACGCTGATCATAATATCCCCCAGAACCAGCTCCCCTGTATCCGGATCAAAATAGTCCGCCTCCCGGTGAGGGTCCATGTCAAACTCTCCCTCTCCGGCGAAATCCACATTGGGAAAAGACAGCACATCCGTCTCGCTGTCCATATTTCTGTACTGCCTGTTCAGTTCCCGGATGCCCGCGCCGTCCGTCAGGACCAGATTGACCTGGGCCTCATAGGGACAGCCCTCCCTCTCAAGCACGGCCCTGCACACCATTTCGGCAGTCTCCTCCGTGTCAAATGAGAATTCATGATCCGTCTCGTTTTCCAGATATAAAGTCATTCTTCCACCTATCTTCTCTGCTGGGTTTTTCTGCCCCTGTGCCTGTCCTTCCCGCTGTCCCTGGCATTTTCCCTTGCCTCATAGTCGTCATATGCCTTGACAATCTTCTGCACCAGAGGATGCCGCACCACGTCCTTGTTGGTCAGGGTCACAAAGGCGATGTCGTCAATCTTTCCCAGAACCTTTCCCGCCACGTCCAGGCCCGACCTGGTTCCCGGAGCCAGATCCTTCTGGGAGGCATCCCCGGTAACTACCACCTTGGAGCCAAACCCGATACGGGTCAGAAACATTTTCATCTGGGCCGGAGTAGTATTCTGGGCCTCGTCCAGGATAATGTAGGCATTGTCCAGGGTACGCCCTCTCATATAGGCCAGGGGCGCTACCTCGATAAGCCCTTTTTCCATATTTTTTGCAAAACTCTCCGCCCCCATAATCTGGTAAAGCGCGTCATAGAGGGGACGCAGATACGGATCTACCTTGCTCTGCAGATCCCCGGGCAGAAAGCCCAGTTTCTCCCCGGCCTCAATGGCAGGCCTGGTGAGTATGATCCTTCCCACCTCATCATTTTTAAATGCCGTCACCGCCATGGCCATGGCGAGATACGTCTTCCCCGTTCCCGCAGGCCCCACGCCGAACACCAGCATATTCTTCCTTATGGCGTCCACATAGGCTTTCTGCCCCAGTGTCTTGGGTTTAACCGGTTTTCCGTTGACTGTATGGCAGATACAGTCGGAATCCATCTCCGTCAGCGCACCCTCTTTATCTTCCATTCCTAAAGTAATCGCGTAATCCACACTCTGCTCCTCTATCTCATTTCCCCGGCCGGAGATAATGTCCAGCTGCTGCAGCACCTTGGCGGCTCTGCGCACCATCCCCTCTTCCCCGGAAATTGTCACCTGCCCGTTGCGGTTCACAACAGACACACCAAAATCCCTCTCCACCTTCTTTACATACGCATCCTGCATGCCGAAAATCTGCCGCATATGCTCCGCCGGCATATCCAGGCTTATCAAATAGTCACTCATACGCCCTTCGCCTCCCCATATCAATTCTGCTGCCCCGGATCCTGCCCCTGACCTTCCTCCAAATCCGGCCGCAGCGTGTCCTGGCCTGCGCTCACGGGCTCCCACACCAGAAAATCCCCCCGCAGCACCCAAGAGCTGCCATCATTTTCTATTTTAACATTTTTTTCAATAATTTGTACACCTTTTTCCTCTAAACTTGTAAGAAAAACCATTAATTTTTGATTAAGAAGCACCTTGACCTCCTCCTGGGTGTACACATATTCCACATTTTGGTACTCCCTGTGAGTTACGGTGCCCCAGTACAGAGGGATGGAGAGCTTTTCAAACAGCAGGGGACGGGTCTCCTTGATCACGCTGTCATAGACCAGAAAAGGACGGTCCCCGGGAATGGTCCATGAGTTGCCCCCTGCCTTCAGATAGCTGCGCGTCTCCTCCCGCCCGGTGTACACTTTCTCAATATGGTCATAGGGAAGGGTGGCGGTAAAGTTGGTCACATGCTCCAGCAGAATATCCCCGTCCGCGTCCACATAGCGGTACTCCCGCACTGTGGTATCCTCATTGTAGATGGGCACACGCCCCTCCACCAGCACCGTGCCCTTCTCCACCTGATCTCCTATGGATACCTTGGGGACGCCGCTCCTGACAATCATGGACACCACCCTGCCGTCAAATTCCGCCACCAGATCCCTGCCGTCGGAGGGCAGCTTCTCCTCTATGGAGATGGGGGCGTCATTTTCTTTGATGTCTATCTGCAGACGGGTGCCCATGAGCTTGGCAGAAGCCCAGGTGATCTGGGGAAACTCCCTGCGGATTTGTTTCTCCAGCTCCTCAATGTCAAGATTATCCTTGCGCATGCCCACAGTCACCTGGTTCTCCTTTAAAAAGCTCTGAAACACATCATCCGTAATCTGATAATTCCCGTCGATCTGAATGTTCCAGATAAAGGAAGAGGACACCAGCCAAAAAGCCACCGCCAGCACCAGGCCGCCCACAAACATCTTCCGTTTC
The DNA here is from genome assembly GCA_910587755.1 of uncultured Acetatifactor sp. Lineage (GTDB taxonomy): Bacteria > Bacillota > Clostridia > Lachnospirales > Lachnospiraceae > Acetatifactor. The sequence continues at coordinate 21,541 of CAJUNZ010000043.1, forward strand.
AGAAGCTTGGGCACAAAAAAGGGCAGCCCGTATCTCTCCAGTATGGCTGCCCTTGTTCCAGTCTTTTTCACAATGGGCTTCAGCGCCCAGAACCCTCTCAGGTTGATATTCATATAGTAGACATCGCCCTCCCGGACAATGTCCCAGAGCAGGATTCCCTTGTTGCTGCACAGGTTCATGAACCGCTCCGGCGAAAACCCCCATACCTTGATGCGCAGATAGCCTTTGATATATTTCAGCACTTCTACCATGGTTCATCCTCTTCCACATTTTTTCGACCTATATCAGAGATATCTGATACAGCTGATACAGCCGCTGATCTTCATATCCTCATTGGTATAGTAGTCAATGGACAGGCAGCTGCCCTCAAAGCAGACCTGGCAGGTCTTGGCCTGCAGCAGAATCAGCCCCTCCGTGTACTCCAGAATGCCCCGGTAATTCTCGATCCACGCCTCCCTGTTGCCTGTCAGAGTCACCTTCAGGGCCCCCAGGCAAATATCTTTCGGAAGCTTTAAACTCTCAATCAACGATTCTTTTCGGTCACTGTTTTTTCTCATACCAAAGTATATTGCCCAAATGGCAAAACTATGCCAACAGCTCCCTATTCCTTCAGGTTATCACTCCTTCTTCTCGTCCAGATACAGCTGCACCCTGTTTTGAATGATCTTCGCTGTATCCTCCCCCGTTTTAGCCCCGTCAAAGAATGCGGCCGACTCCTCATGAATAATGTCCAGCACCGGCAAAAAATCAGGGTCCTTGGGTTCCGCAATCTCCACCAGCTTCCGGATCAGATCCACTTCTTCCTGCCTGGGAGTATGGTATTCTATGCTCCAGCCGTCAGGGAGTGTGGTTCGCGTGACCCCCATCACAATCTCCTTTTGATTCCCATTGGCGTCCGTCACATAGGTCACTTCCACAGCCTCTTCAGCCCTTTGATCGAAACAGCTCTTCAGAACAGGAAAGCCATAGCTGTCATCTCTCGGGTTCAGCAGCATATACTCCAGAAATGCCCAGGCCCCTTCCTTCTGCGCCGACTTTGAACTAATGGCGTATACAGACCCTGTCACCATTTCACAGCTCAGCCTCCCGTCAGCTGTAGGATAGCCCACAAGAGCCGGGCTTCCCTGGAAAATTTCATATTGAACCTGAATGTCCTTAAAAGTATTCAGTACCATCTTGGACAGGAGGGCTTTTCCGCTCTGTATGGCCTCCGGCTCATGCAGCTCGGAACCACCGCCTTTTTTGTCAAATTTTTTTACAATCTTCAAAAATTCCCTGAATTCCTCGGTGTCAAAATTACATTTTCCGGTTTCTTCGTCTATGAAGCCATCCTTCATAAACCACAGGGCTGTGTAGAGAGTGCTCACCTGTGTCTCTCCGTGGAACAGCGCCTGGTCAGGATGTCCCTGGGCATATTCCGCCATCTCCTCCAGCGTCCACCCCTCCCCGTCAAACTCCTCTGAACTTCCATATATTGTGGCGAGAGAAAAATAGGGGTTGATGGACACCAGGGCATCATCGAAAGTGTTGGCCTGCACCACAGCGTCGATAATATCATCGCTGCTGATGTTCCGGCTCTCCTCAAAGTAGGGGAAAAGGTTCTCTATGGCGCCCATGGAGGCAAAATTTTTCGCCTCCCACAAGTCAATAACCAGAATATCCTGTGAATTCCCTGAGACGATATCCAAATCCATGGCTGTTGCCGCCCCTTCGTAACCGTCCGGCTGCTGCCGCTCCTCCGGACCATAGTATACTTTTATTTCCGCCCTGTATTGGCCGCTTTCCTGATTAAAACTTTTCACAAGTTCTGTTAAGTTATAATCCTCCCTGAATGTTCCAATGGTTACTACTTCTCTCTGGTCCTCGCCGCCCGCAGAACCGGGTACCTCCGACACTACCTCCGTCTCCAGGCTGTCTTCTGAAACCTGAGACCTTTCCTCCCTGCTCTCTTCCTCAACGGCATTTGCGCATCCCGCCAGTGTGAATCCCACTGCCAAAATCAGGCCGGCCCAGCCAGCCCTGCCCAACCTATTTTTCATATCTGTCTCCTGTCACATCACAGTCTTAATCAGAGACCGTTTCTCCGGCGCGGTTCCAAGATCGGAAGAGCACACGTCTGAACTCCAGTCACCGAATACGATC
>CAJUNZ010000044.1 GCA_910587755.1 uncultured Acetatifactor sp.
TTCCGCCCACAGCTCCACCAACCAGGGGGGCATGGAGTACTTCACCGACAGATGCTCCACCGGGCAGAGCGCTTCATCCGGAAAGACAAGGCTGTCCCTGCCCCTGGAGACCGCCCGCAGAGTGCCGTTCACAAAGCCCTTAAGGCTTGTAAATCCCCGCTTCTGGGCAAGCCTGCAGGCCTCGTTGCACACGGCGCTGGGAGGCACGGCATCCATGTAGAGCAGCTGATAGACGCTCATGCGCATCAGACACCGGATCAGAGGCCGCATTTTCTTCACCGGAGTCCTGGAAAAGCGGTCCAGATGGTAGTCCAGCTCAATCTGCCTCTCCAGAGTCCCCTCTGTGAGCCGCTTGATAAATGCCTTTTCCCTGGGATCCAGATAGTCATACTTGTCCAGAACCCCCTTCACCAGTCTGTGGGAGAAATCTTCTCCCCGCTCCAGAGCCAGAAGTGTGTCCAGCACAAGTTCTCTTGTGTTCACCGCCATACCTGCCTCCTAGTCATCTCCTCTTCGGTTTCCCCCAAACAGAAGCACCAGCCGCAGCAGCTGCAGAATGGCCGAAGCCGCAGCAGCCACGTAAGTCATGGCCGCAGCGGTGAGAACCTTCCTGCAGCCCTTGGTCTCCTCCGCCGACAGCAGTCCGTACTGTTCAATCTTGGCCACGGCCCTGCCGGAGGCGTTGAACTCCACCGGCAGCGTCACCAGCTGGAACGCCACCGCCAGGGCGAAAGCCCAGATACCGATCTGAATCAGCACCTGATTCCAGCTCAGGAACACTCCCAGAAGAATCAGAGGAAGGCCTAAATGGCTTCCGATATTGGCCACGGGCACCAGGGCAGACCGGAAATTCAAAGGCGCATACCCCTTCGCGTGCTGAATGGCGTGCCCGCACTCATGGGCCGCCACCCCCACCGCCGTCACGGAGGGCTGGGTGAAATTGCTCCTGGAGAGCCGCACGGTATTGGTGCGGGGGTCATAGTGGTCGCCTCTGTCCGAGGACAGGCACTCAATCTGCACATTGTAGAGCCCCTCACTGTTGAGTATCCGCCTGGCTGCCTCCTCCCCCGTTATCCCGCTGCCGTTTCTGACCCGGCTGTACTTATTCATGGCGCTGTTGACCAGGGCGCTGGCCCCCATGCAGATGACCATGCCGATCAACACTAATATATAAGTAGGATCCCAATAAAACATATCACCACTCCTTTTTACTGCTGCCCCAGTCTCTCCCCCGGCGTCACCCTGACTCCCAGGAGAAAATCATGGGCGCTCATGCGCTTTTTTCCCTCCAGCTGCAGCTCCAGAATGCGCAGCGCCCCCTGGCCTGCAGCAACCGTCACCGCATCCTTATCCACTTTCAGAACCTCTCCCGGGGCGCGGCCAAAGGCATTTGTCACATAATCCGGCGCCGCCCGCCATATCTTCAGCTGTTTTCCCCGATAGTCCGTGAAGGCGCTGGGCCAGGGAGTCAACGCCCGGATTTTCCGGTCAATCACCGCAGCCGGCTGGGAAAAGTCTATCCTGCCCATGTCCTTGCCTATAAGGCTGGCATAACAGCCGCTGCCCTCCCCCTGCTTTTCCGGCGTCAGTTTCCCCTGCTCTAAAAGGGCCAGGGCCTCCACAATGGCCTGCCCTCCCAGCGCCATAAGCTTGTCATGAAGGGTCTGGTAATTGTCCTCGGGCTCCACCGGGATCTCTTTTTTGTACAGCATATCCCCCGTATCCAGGCCAGCGTCCATCTGCATCACCGTTATCCCGGTCTTCTCCTCCCCCTCCAGGATCGCGTGCTGAATGGGGGAGGCTCCCCGGTACTTCGGCAGCAGGGAAGCGTGAATGTTCAGACAGCCCAAAGGCGGCATATCCAGAATCTCCTGGGAGAGAATCTGCCCGAAAGCCGCCACCACATACACATCCGCCGGATACTCTGCCAGCTGCGCCACCGCCTCCGGCGTCTTGATCCGCCGGGGCTGCAGGACGGGAATTCCCTTCTCCAGGGCGCAGGCCTTCACCGGCGTGGGGATCAGTTCCTTGCTGCGCCCCTTTGCCTTGTCCGGCTGCGTCACCACCGCCGTGATCTCATGCCCGGCCTCTGTCAAAGCCTCCAGCGCTCCCCGGGCAAACTCCGGAGTTCCCATAAACACAATCTTCATGCCCCACCTCCCTGCCCGCGTCCCCGGGCATTTTTCAGAAAAGTTTACGCCTCTTCTTCATCGTCCTCGTCCATGTTGATATCCTTTAAGGGCCCCTGAACCTTTTCCACATAGAGATGCCCCTGGAGATGATCCGTCTCATGGCAGATAGCCCGGGCCAGCAGCTCCGTGCCCTCCAGTTCAAACTCTTTCATGTCCATGTCCAAAGCCACCACCTTCACATAGTTGGGACGTGTCACCTGTCCCTGTTTACCCGGCACGCTCAGGCACCCCTCCATCCCTGTCTGCTCCCCGCTGGACTCCACAATCTTAGGGTTGATCAGAATGTAAGGGTCCTCCCCGGTGGTGTCAATGACAACAACCTGTTTTAAAATTCCCACCTGGGGCGCCGCCAGTCCCACACCGTTGGCCTCGTACAGAGTGTCCAGCATGTCCTGAATCAACTCCCTGATGCGGGGCGTCATCTCCGTCACCGCCTTGCATTTCTTTCCGAGAACTTCGTCGCCGATCTCACGAATTTTCCTGATTGCCATTTCTTTCTTCCTCTCCTGCAAAAGGAACTGTTCTCTGAGAACTCCCTGCATGCAACAGTTCCTCGCAATCAAAAACATTTGTCATATGAAAAGTATCATGAGTATATCACAAGGTATTCATGGGGTCAAAGTCGAACTGCACCGTCTCGTCCGAAGACTGGTTAGCTTCCGCCTGCCCTTCCAGAAAATCTTTTATCCGTATCAGTTTACCATATTCCGGGCATTTCACATAGAAAACAAATCTAAAAATATCATTAATTCTTCCGATGGAAGCGGGAGCGGGACCCATGAGCTGCATGGCCGGCCCGGACGAAGACGTATCCGCCTCCCCCAGGGACAGAGCCTGGGCAGAACCTGCTCCCGGGGCTTCCCTCCCGCCGAAGGCCCCCTTTGCCGCCTCCGCCAGGCTCTCCGCCAGGCGCCGTCCCCCCTGTTCCTCCCTGGAAAAAATCTGCACCGCCATCATGTGGGAAACGGGAGGATACCCCATCAGATCCCGGTAGAGGATCTCCTCCCGGTAAAATCCCTCGTAATCCTGGGCCGCCGCCCGGGCAACCGCATAGTGATCCGGCTGGTAGGTCTGGATCACCGCCTCCCCGGGCAGTTCCCCCCGGCCGGCCCTTCCCACCGCCTGGGTCAGCAGCTGAAAGGTCCTCTCCCCTGCCCGGTAATCCCCGGCCCCCAGGGAGAGATCCGCCGCCAGCACCCCCACCAGAGTCACTCTGGGAAAGTCATGCCCCTTCACAATCATCTGGGTGCCCACCAGTACATCCGCCTCCCCGCCGGCAAAGGCGGAGAGAATCTGGGCATAGCTGTCCTTGCGCCGGGTGGTGTCCGCATCCATGCGCAGGGTCCGGACCCCCGGAAACATCTCTTTGAGCTTCTCCTCAATCTGCTGGGTGCCCGCCTTAAAACCCCCGATATACTTTGATCCGCAGGCCGGGCAGCCCCCGGGCCTGGGCTGGCTGTACCCGCAGTAATGGCACACCAGCAGACCGTTGGTGTGCTCTGCCAGAGACACATCGCAGTGAGGGCATTTCATCACCTGGCCGCAGGCCCTGCAGGAGACAAACCCCGCATAGCCCCTGCGGTTCAAAAACAGGATGCTCTGCTCCCCCTTCCGGATCCGATCCTCCAGAAGCGCCTGGAGCTTCCGGCTGAAAATAGAGCGGTTTCCCTCCCGCAGTTCCCGGCGCAGATCCACCGTGTGGACCACCGGAAGCTGCCCTCCTGTCAGACGCTCCCCCAGGGTAAAAAGCCTGTACTGTCCCCTCTGAGCCCTGTAGTAGGCCTCCAGGGACGGGGTGGCGGAGCCCAGAATCACACTTGCCCCGTGGATCCTGGCCACCTCCAGGGCCGTCTCTCTGGCATGGTACTTGGGAGAAGACTCACTTTTATAGCTGCCCTCGTGCTCCTCGTCCATAATGATCACCCCAATGTGGGGAAAGGGGGTAAAAAGGGCGGACCTGGGGCCGATAATCACGTCGATCTCCCCGTTTTTGGCCCGCTGGCACTGGTCATATTTTTCTCCCGCCGACAGGGTGGAGTTCAGGACGCTGACTCTGTCCCCGAACCTGTGGTAAAACCGCAGCAGGGTCTGGTAGGTGAGGGCGATCTCAGGGATCAGCACCACAGCCTGCCTTCCCCGGGCCCTCATCTCCTCCACAATCTTCAGATACACTTCTGTCTTGCCGCTTCCGGTGATCCCGTGGAGAAGGCAGGTGCCCGGGCGCCCGGCGTCATAATCCTCCAGAACCTTCCGGACAATGTTCTCCTGGGCCTGGCTCAGCCGGGGGCGCAGCTCCTCTCCCCCGGCCACCTTCACGGGATTCCGCAGACTCTCCCGGCTCTCCACTCTCACCGCCCCCGCCGTCTCCAGGCTCCTGACCGTCTGGGCGGAGACGCCCAGTTTTCCCGTCACCCATCCGTAGGGAATCTCCTCCTGGGTAAGCAGCTCCTGGAGAAGCCGCTCCTTGGCAGTCTGCTTCCTGCGCCTGCACTCCCCCAGCAGAGAGAGCGTCTCCTCCCGGCCAAGAAGCCGTCTCACGGTTCTGTGCTCCAGTTTCTTCACCCGCTGCCTGGCGGGCAGCACGGTCTTCAGCGCCTGTATCATGGTGGAACCGTAATTTTTCCGAAGCCACCCTGCCAGGGCAATCATCCTTCCCTCTATGTCCGCACTGTTCTTTACAATCCCCCGGATCTCTTTGGTCCGCCCGGGATCGAATTTGCAGACGCTCCCCAGGTCCACCACATACCCCTTCAGCAGCCGGTTGCCGTTTCCAAAGGGAATGTGCACGCACATTCCTGTCTCCAGCTCCCCCCGGAGATTTTCCGGCACCCTGTACTGGAAGGGTTTATCCAGTTTTTCCTGGGAAATGTCCACGATCACATCCGCATAAAGCTCTCCCACAGCCCACCTCTTTTTCGTATACTCTGCTCCGGAGACGGCTCCCTGCCCTGCCGGGTCAGATATGCTTCAGCCCGCCCTCCAGCAGCTCCCGGATGATATCCCTCTCGTCCATGGGATACTTCACGCCCTTGATCTCCTGGTAATCCTCATGGCCTTTTCCCGCCAGCACAATCAGATCCCCCTCCTCCGCGTGGGAGATCACATAGGCTATGGCCTCCCTCCTGTGACAGATTTCCACATATTTCCCATCCGTCTTCTCCAGGCCGGTCTCTATGTCCCGGATAATGTCCATGGGCTCCTCAAAACGGGGATTGTCGGAAGTGACCACCGTGAGATCCGCCAGTCTGCCGCTGACCTCCCCCATCTCATAACGACGCTGTTTGTCTCGGTTTCCGCCGCAGCCAAAAAGGCAGACCAGCCGCCGGGGGTTATACTCCCGCAGGGTGGCCAGAAGGCTCTCCAGAGCCATGGCATTGTGGGCATAGTCAATGAGCAGCGAAAACTTGTCAGAGATATCCACTCTCTCAATGCGCCCTTTTACTTTGACTTTCCCCATGGCCTGCTGGATATCTCCCACATCTATCTGAAAATGACGGCAGACGGCAATGGCGCAGAGGGCATTGTACACGCTGAATCGGCCGGGAAAAGGCACCTTTACCTCAAAGTTCATCAGGCCGGAAACACAAAATTCCACCCCCAGGCTTCCGCCCCCCTGCACCAGACGCAGATCCCTGGCCCGCAGCATACAGTCCTCCCCCATGCCGTAAGTCTCCAGGGTGCAGGTATGCCCCTGTGTGATCTCACCCACATGGGTGTCATCCCCGTTTACAATGCCCACTCTGCACTGGCGAAACAACAGGCTCTTGCACTCCCTGTACTCCTCAAAGCTCTCATGCTCCCCGGGCGCAATGTGGTCCGGCTCCAGATTGGTAAAGATTCCGTAGTCAAACATAAATCCCTGGGTGCGGTGAAGCTTCAGGGCCTGGGAGGACACTTCCATCACCACCGTGTCCAGTCCTGCCTCCACCATCCTGGCAAAAGTCTCCTGGAGCACATAGGACTCCGGGGTTGTATTCTCCGCGTGGATATGCTCCTCCCCGATAATCCTCTCGATGGTGCCCACCAGCCCCACTCTGCGGCCTGCCTGTTCCAGAATATTCTTCACCACATATGTGCTGGTGGTCTTACCCTTGGTGCCGGTGATGCCGATGACCTGCAGCTTCCTGGCAGGATGGCCGAACCAGGCTGCGGCAATGTGGGCCATGGCATATCTGGTATCCTCCACCAGAATCACCGTCAAATCCCTCTCCGCCTCAGCATCCGGCACGGGCCTGGAGACCAGCAGAGCCGCCGCCCCCCTGGCCGCCGCCAGAGGAGCAAAATCATGCCCGTCGGCCTTCACGCCCTGGATACAGATAAAAAGGCAGTCTTTCACATCCTTCCTGGAATCATAGATGACCCCTTTTACCTCCCTGTCCACGCTCCCCTGTAGACAGACATACTTTATCTCCCCCAATAAATCCCTAAGCCTCATCCCTGCTCCTTCCCGGTCCGCGTTTTTATATTGTACTCCACTTTCCCAGTTTCTACCACCCTTTTCAGGGGAAATTGCACCCTCCAGGGCTGTTCCCGCCATCAGAGAACAGGACAGGGGCATCCGCGTCCCTGTCCTGGCTTTGCTTACAGCATGGCCGCCCGCAGTTCTTCCCCGCTTCTGGGGCTCAGATAGGCGGGAGCCACGTCAAGGACCGTCTTACAGCCCACGGCCCCCTCCGACGAAAGCCTCCAGGCCGCCCTGGCGTAGGCCGTGAGCACACTGGCCGTAAACTCCGGATTGGAATCCAGTTTCAGACTGTATTCGATCAGATGGGAGTTCTCCTGGTTCCAGCCTGTGGCGCCGCTGCGGAGCACAAAGCCTCCATGGGGAAGCCGGCTGTGGTCACGCTGCATTTCCTCGGCGCTGATAAAGTGTACGGTGGTGTCATAGTCTGCAAAGTAGTTGGGCATGGACTTGATCTCCTGCTCCACTCTGGCCCCGTCCGCCCCTTTCTCCAGCACCACAAAGCACTCCCTGGTGTGCTTCTGTCTGGGGGTCAGCTCCGGGTTCTTCCCCACCCGCACAGCCTCCAGGGCACTGTCCAGAGGAATGGTATACTGCCTGGCATCCGCCACACCCTGGATCCGGCGCACCGCGTCAGAATGCCCCTGGCTCACGCCCCTGCCCCAGAAAGTGTAATCCTTCCCCTGGGGCAGCACCGCCTCCCCGTACACCCGGTTCAGGGAAAACATGCCCGGATCCCAGCCCACGGAGATAATGGCAGTCTTTCCTCCCTGCCTTGCCGCCTGGTCCACCCTGGCAAAATGCTCCGGGATCCTGGCATGGGTGTCAAAGCTGTCCACCACATTGAACACCCCAGCATACTCCGGCGTCTGCTCCGGAAGGTCGGTGGCGCTTCCCCCACAGAGTATCAGCACATCCAGTTCTCCCCGGAAGTCCGCCGCCCGGCTCACATGGCACACCTGTACTCCCGGCGTCAGAACGGACACGCTCTCCGGTTCCCTTCTGGTAAACACGGCCTTCAGCTCCATGTCCTGGTTCTGCTTCACCGCGCACTCCACACCCCGTCCCAGGTTGCCATAGCCCAAAATACCAATCCTTATACTCATTATTTTCTCCTCTTTTCCTTTGATAATTCAACCCTTACATTATAAACGCCCTGTCCCGATTGCGCAAGATTTTTATGGAGTACAGGCGGAGGCGGCAGGCACATAAAGCGTAACAGCTCAGACAGGGCACGGAACTGTTACCATAAAACCATCCCCATCAGCCAAAAAGGCCCCGGCAGATGCCGGAGCCTTTCTGTTTATAACATATGAGGGGGGAGATAGCGTCTTAATCAGCTACCTGTTTCACAGCATACACCAGAAATGTGTCTAAATTGTGTCTGTTTTCTAATCAATCTCTAAACATGTCTAAAATAAATGAAAGACTTTTTTATGCGTTGAAAAGCCCCGGCTCGCCGCCGGGGCTTTCCACTTTCTTATGAGGGGGAGAGATAGTGAACTTGTCACCATCTGAGATATATGATAAAGCTAAAATGTGTTCATTCTGTGTTTAAATCATTAGAAAAAAGTAAATTAAACATTAAGGATTCAAAAAATAGCGTTCCACCTCAATCTCCATGCAGCCGTTTTCGTCCACCTGGCCGATGCGGATCAGGAAGCCAGGATCCTCAATCTTCCCCTCCTGGGTATACCAGCCGAAATTCCCCTGCTCTCCCCCTGTTTTCTCAAAAGTCACCAGATCGCCCTCGTGGTAATATCCCCTTCCGTCGTTGACCAGTTTCAGCACGCGGATCCCCTCGTTAGAAGTGTCGTATTCCTCCGAGAAATTACTATATCTATAATCGTAATAGCCGTCCTTCACCACTTCCGCCTGCACATGCATCACTCTCACGCCGCCCCGTCCGAAGAGATCCGACATAAGTCCCGTGGGCGTATTGTATTCCACCACAAAGTATTCCTTCTGGAAATCCGGCTCCTCCCCCCTGGGAAACACCACCACACATCCGCCTTCACTGGAGGGAGGCAGCAGAAAGGAAGCCCTGTCCTCATCCGGAGACATCACCTGAACCTGCTCTTTCTTCAGCCATCCCAGCTGCAGCTTGGAAAACTGACAGAAATCCCCCTCCGAGTCGTCCATGCGCTCCTTCCCTGCAATCCCGTGCATTCCCTCCCAGTCGTCGTCCGCATTGTCATATTTATAGTAGTCGGGAAGCCCCATACAGTGCCCCAGCTCATGCTCCAGGGTGGCAATAAACCTCTCCTTCTGGTAGGGATAGGGCTGTTCGTCATTGACAATATATCCTACTATAAACAGATCGTCGATTTTAAACCTGCTGTTCCACTGCCAGGTGTGCTGGGATCCCCACCAGAAATCCTCGTCTCCCCCGGAAGGTATGGACACCACCAGGGAATCCATGACGGAATTCCCGTCCACATCGTACTGGGAGAAGTCCACCTGATCCTCGTAATACCGCAGGGCCTCCATAATCAGATTCTCCAGAGATCTGTCCTTCTCATAGTCCGCCATATTCCCTTTGGCCGTGTACCGGTATATATCCCCGTCCATATGCAGCCTGCCGTAGGAAGACTCGGCAAAATATGCGGCCACACTGTCCTCCCCGGTAAAGATCCACCTCTCCAGCTCTTCCAGAGACACCATGTGATCCTCAAATTTTACGTCCTGGAACTCAATCAGGAAAACGGGAAAACGCACCTTCCCCACGGAAGTCATCACCTGGCTCCCCCATCCCTCGTAGACAGACTCAATGTACTCCTCTCTGTGGAGTTCCTCACTGGAGTCCCCGGGAAGAACTGACTCGGCAGGTTCCTGCCGGAGGGTCCCCGAAATCACGGCCTCCGCCAGCTTTGGCTCAAACTGGCAGTGGAACTGGCCGGTTCCCACAAATCCCGACAGCATCAGCAGAATCTCAATCAACCACTCCAATATCTTCACATAGATCATCTTCATCCTCCGGCTCAGCAGTAATATTTCATCACATACTGTAGTTCACATCGGCCCTTATAGGTATTTTTTCCCACCTGGTAAACCACGGAGACGGGAAAATTTCCCCTGCCCCCGTAGAGTGCGTCCCCGCTTCCCGGGCCGAATTTCTCCTCCAGAAACTGGTCAAACTCCTCCACATTTCCGAAAAATACCAGCTGCCGCTCCTCCCCGCCGGGAGTGCGCACCCTGAACCTGGCGCTGTTGCCATTTGCCCCCATCCGGAAAGCGGACCGAAAAACCAGATCCTTCTGGGCAAAGAGGGGCTTGGGATTCCCCACCCCGAAAGGTTCCAGAAGGGCAATGTCATCCGCCAGCGCCTCATCCGCATACTCCATGGGCATGGGCACGTCAATGTGCACTCTGGGAATAAAATCCTCCTCCCCAAGCTCACAGCGGGCGTTCAGCTCCCGGCGCAGGGACTCTATATCCGCCTCCCGCATGGAGAGCCCTGCCGCCATGGCGTGGCCGCCGAACTTGGAAAAATACTGCGCCACCGCCGTCATTGCCTCGTACATATGGTATCCCTCCATGGAGCGCCCGGATCCCTTGACTTCATCCTCTCCCTTGGTGAGGATGAATACCGGATGGTTGTAGTGCTCCCGGATGCGCCCGGCGATGATCCCCGCCAGACTTTCATGGACCTTGGGCAGATACACCACCATCACCTTGTCCTGTTCCATATGGCGCCGGGCAATGGCCTCCTCCGCCAGAGCCACCCCTTTCTGCGTCAGATTCTTCCGGCTGTCATTGAGCTCCTTCAGCTCCCTGGCGGCGCTCATGGCCTCCACTCTGGTGGAAGCGGACAGAAGCTCCAGCGCCCGCTCCGCCGTGTCCAGCCTGCCGGTGGCATTCAGACAGGGACCGATCACAAACCCCAGATGATAGGCAGACAGCTTGTCCGGCTCAATGCTGTTGACTTCCATCAGAGCTTTCAGCCCCGGATTTTTTGTGTGTTTCAGGCGCTTCAGGCCCTCTTTCACCAGAATGCGGTTCTCGTCCCAAAGCTCCATCACGTCGCAGACCGTGGCCAGGGCCGCAAATTCCAGAAATTCTTCCAGGGCCTCCCTCAGAGCCTCGTTTCCCGTGCGCTCCCCCAGGGCCTGAGCCAGCTTATAGGCCACCACCCCGCCGCAGATGTCCGGGAATGGATAGGTACACCGCTCCTGTTTTGGGTCCACCACCGCCAGGGCGGGAGGAAGCAGCTCCCGCCGTCCCTGGGGCCCTGTCTCAAAAGGCACTTCGTGGTGATCCGTCACAATAACCTTGATACCGTAGGAGACCGCCAGAGCGATCTGGGACGCCGCCGCAATGCCGTTGTCGCAGGTCACTACCATGCCGACGCCGTCCCGCCTGGCCTGTTCGATCAGATTGTCGTTGAGACCGTAGCCGTCATGAATGCGGTGGGGAATGGCGGTATCCGCCCTGGCCCCCAGCAGCACCAGAGCCCTGGTCAATATGTAGGAGGAACAGATGCCGTCCACGTCATAATCCCCTATGACACGGATGGAAATGCCCTCCTGAAGGGCGGCGCAGATCAACTCCACCGCCCTGTCCATGTCCTTTAACAGCCAGGGGGAATGGCAGTCCCTCAGTTCCCCATACAGGAAACGCTCCGCCTGGTCCTCCTGGGTAATGCCCCTGTTGCGCAGGATCCTGGCTACCACAGGACTGATGTGGAATTTCCTGGCCCACCCCTCGAAATCCGCCTTTTTCGCTGCCACATACCATTTTTCCCTCATGAGATCATCCTCTGTTCTTCCTGATTATACACACTGCCCCGCCCCTTCGCAGGCGGCAGAATTTTGTAAAATTTTGTAAAATTAAGTTTCACTGCCTGTCAGCTGTCAGTGTTCTGCCAGATCCCCTTCCAGTCCCGGAACAAAATCCACCACCCAGAGCTCCGCAGGGTTGAAGACTCTCACGGGAATGGTGTGACTTCCCAGCCCCCGGCTCAGCACCATAACAGACTTTCCCCGTCTAAAGATTCCTCCGTCGTATTCTGGAAAAAGACGCAGGGCAGGGGACAACAGCCCCTTCCCCCAGAAAGGCACCCGCACCACGCCTCCGTGCACATGCCCTGCCAGCGCCAGATCCGCCCCCCAGGAGGCATACTGGGGAAAATAGTCCGGATTGTGGGCCAGCAGCACCGTGTACAGCTCTCCGGAAGCCTGTCCCAGAATGCCCTCCAGATAACCGGGGGACATCTCTCCGGGCCGAAAATGTTTGAAATAATATTTGTCAAGCTCCAGGCCATATACCGCCAGGCCATATTCCGGCAGGTCCACATGGCAGTTCACCAGGGGCTCAATGCCCATCTCTCCCAGGGCCTCACCGTACCTGACCCCCATGTCCCCATAGGTCTGGGGGCTCAGCTTCAGGCGGTGCTCATGGTTCCCGTTTCCATAATAAATAGGGTACTCCTCCGCCAGGGCCCTCAGCAGCCTGAGCGCGGGCTCCATGGAAGCTCCAGGTTTCGCCGTCAGAATATCCCCCGCGATAAAGACAAAATCCGGATTTTGTTCCCGGATGGCCCCCAGCAGCCTTTCGTTGTCCTTTCCATACCGTTTGTTGTGCAGATCCGTCAGCACCACCGCACGGCACTGCCTCCGGATCCTGGCATCTTCCACCCGATGCCTTTTTACCACAAAACGCGTGCTGTCAAAGAGCATCACCCAGAACCCCGCCAAAACTGCCACCGCAGCTGCGGCCGTCAGCAAATCCATCATATTGTCCTCTCATCCCCCAATCCATTCTCTTCCGACAGGCCGGGGCGGTCCCTGACTGTCCCGCCCAATGCCCCCTGACGTCCATCTGAACTTACATTATAACATGCTTTTTCTCCTTTATAAAAGGAAAATTCCGAAAATCTTCCGCAGATAATCCCCGTAACCGGCCTTTTCCACATCCATCCCATACAGTATGGGCACGCTGCCGATCTCCACACCGTTGAGCATGTATCTGGCCCGGCCTGCCTCCGTCCCTTCCTCCAGGGGAGCCCGCACAGTCTCCGGAAGCTCCAAAACCTTCTCCACCGCAGACAGATCGCTTCCCGCCGTGTCAAGATAGCGGAATTCCCCCTGGTACCTGACGGGAACATGATCCTCCGTGCCCCCTTCCACAAGAAGGTCCTCCAACACATCCCTGTTCTCGTCTATGTAAATATCGCACACGCCGAAGCCATAGGTCAGCAGCGTCTGGGCATCCCCAAAACGGGTCTTGTAATCCGGCGCTCCCATCACCACCGCTATCAGGTCTATTCCATCCTTGGAGGCGGTTGCGGCAAAGCAGTATTTTGCCTTGGATGTAGATCCTGTCTTAAGTCCTGTAGTCCACTGGTACTGTTTCAGCAGTTTATTGGTGCTGTTCAGGGTAAAGGTCGATGTTCCCTGTCTGGTCTCATGGGTGATATCTTCCATCCATATGGTGGTATAGTTGAAGATGTCCGGATACCTGGTGGTCAGCTCCCGGGACATAATAGCCACGTCTTTGGCGGAGGTATAGTGGTTGTCAGAGTCGGAAAGGCCGCAGCAGTCTTCAAAATGAGTGTCCACCATTCCCAGCGCCGCCGCCCTCTCATTCATCAGGGCCACAAAGGCCTCCTCACTGCCTGCTATGTGCTCCGCCACCGCCACACTGGCGTCGTTGCCGGAGGAGACCGCAATGCATTTTATCATGGTGTCCAGAGTCTGCACCTCTCCCGCCGCCAGATACACCTGGGAACCTCCCATGGAACTGGCATGTTCGCTGACGGACACCTGGTCCGTGAGACTCACTTTGCCCTGTTCCACCGCCTCAAAGGTCAGAAGCAGTGTCATAATCTTCGTAATACTGGCAGGGCTTCTCCGCTCCGTGGAATTGACCTCATAGATCACTTCTCCTGTGGAACTTTCTATCAGTATCACTGATGGGGATGAAACCGTGACATTGGCATTCGCAGGCAGCACCGCCGAGAAAAGCAGCGCAAATGTCAGAAACAATGCCAGAAAGGATTTCCTACTTAACATAAAAAAGCCACACTCCCTATTCTCCTATGCTTAAGAATATGAGAATGTGACCGGATATATGCCACAAGCCCGTGCCTGCCGTCTTATGTTTTTACTCCACGGACAAAATCCCCAGCCATAAGACTGGGGACAAGCTGCTTAGTTATATTTACGTTTCCTAGCCGCTTCGGACTTTTTCTTCCGCCTTACGCTAGGCTTCTCGTAATGCTCCCGCTTGCGGATCTCCTGCTGGATACCTGCCTTCGCACAGCTTCTCTTAAAGCGGCGCAGCGCGCTGTCCAGTGTTTCATTTTCTTTTACGATTACGTTCGACATATCTACCCTCCCTTCAGTCCCTCAAGCAACATGACTGATCGGGTTATTATTATGTATCGCCTTCAGCTCACATACCTCAGCTCATACACAACTATCATTATAACACAAATGCTGTGTACGTCAACAGTTTTTTTGAAATTTTACCTTATTTTTTCTAAAAAATTTTAAATGGGGCTTAAAATCCCCTGATTTCGGCCTTCCTGCCCGGGAAATCTCTGTGTCAGCCCAATGAAAAACGCCCCCACAGAAACCGTGGGGGCAGTCTTTCATGCCATTGGGGTTACAACGCTGTACTGCGCTTATTTCACGTTCAGTACCTGGCCAACCTTAATCTTGTTGATGTTCCTGATGCCAGGGTTTGCAGCCTTCAGTTCAGCAGCGCTCATGCCATGCCTGGAAGCAATGCGTCCAAAGGTATCGCCGGGCTGAACGGTGTAAGTAGAAGGCTCTACAACCTCTACAACCACTGCCACGTACTGTCCGCCCTGATTCAGACCGAACATTGCCTGACCATCAGCATTTACAATGAAGGTGCCTACCTGTACCATTTTGCCTGTTGCAGCATCGAAACGGTAAAGAACAGCTGTCTTGCCCACATTCTCAGTGCCGAAATTCATATGCATATTGACATGGAACGGGAATGCGCCATCCTGGTTAAAGCTGAAATCACGAGTGCTGATTGCATTCTCAGCTACGCTTGCCTTTGCTGCTGCAGGTATTGTGGAAGTTACCAGGCTCACATTGAAGCTGGCATTTGTTCCAACAATGTCAGTACCGGTGATGGTCAGAGCCAGGCCCCTGCCCACATGAAGCGCCAGGGTAACATTGTTGCCTGCGATCTGGGTAAGAACGCTGGTGGGAACATTCACCGTCTTGCCTATAATAATATCAACATTCTGGATTGTGCCCTGCGCTGCTGCACGAGCAATCGCTGCGTTGACCACTGCTGTGGTCTCAACCCACTTAACCTGAACATTCTCATACATGCCGTCCGCGCCTACTACAACAGGTGCAGGAGTTGCTGTTGCGGAAGGAGTGCTGTCAGAGTTGTTGTTATTGTTGTTGTTATTGTTGTTGTTATCATTGCTGTCATTGTTGTTGTCATCAGGTGCGGGGGTTGCTGTTGCACCAGGTGCAGGGGTTGCTGTTCCGCCAGGGCCAGGGGTAGGTTTTCCACCAGGTGCGGGGGTTGCGCTTCCGCCGGGAGTCGGTACAGGTGTCGGATCACCACCTGAGGGTGTCTCTGAGGGTGTCGGCGGTACAGGCGTCGGATTACCACCTGAGGGTGTCTCTGAGGGTGTTGGAGTATTACCTGAGGCTCCACCATCAGGATTGCCACCTGTAATTGTCATGATACCGTTCTCCGCATTTTCCTGTGCATCTACTGCCATGGAAGTAAGATGCCCAGAAACCGGCGCGAGCACTAACGCTGCAACAAGTGCCAGCGTCGTTACTACTCTTTTCTTCATTTTTCTTTCCTCCTACATATATGTATAAGTTGTCGTAACAGGTATTATGATATACCTCTCAGCCGAAAAATGCAACCCCCTTTTTACAAAATTTTGTATCTGTATCTTGTTTATTATTTAACAATCTGCCCTTTGTCGGTTGAAATAACATTTTGCATTGTTTTGTATTTCATTGTCTCTTTAGGCCATATTGTTGACTCTGCTCTTCTCTTATATCTCAAATATAATCTGTCTTACCCTGCCCTGGGGATATCCTAAACCAGTCCATAGATCTGATATATGGATATCATATTCTGGTACATGCTCCTGCGAGTCATCATCTGCCTGTATGTGACTGATTTTACCTTTCCTTCCTTTTTCATTACCTCCATCTTAGATAGAATATCATCGTACTCCCTCTGTACTGCCGCAAGCATATTTTCAAATGCCTCCAAACGATTATTGTCCATAATCTTTTCCCTCCACTTTTGCACTGTTTTTCGTAACATCATACCTGTCGTACCATGCATTTGAAATATGCCTTCAAACTGCCAATACAGCCTGCAGCATGTTCCTCTATTTTCCAAAATGACTGTGTGAAACAAGAATTATCCGTTTTTCCGTCAATTTCTGGCATATACTCATCCAGGTGTTCCCACTTCTATCAAATTCCCGTCAGGGTCATAAAATCTTATCGTCTTCCGTCCCCAGGGATGCTGCACAAGAGAACCGATATATTCCACAGGCATCTCGTATGCCCCCAGTCTCTCCGCAAATTTTTCAATTTCTTTTTCCTCAAAATATAACACGGACGCATTATTTTTATGGAGCACGTTCCCGCCCACAGCGGACTTCCAGACATTTTTGTCCTGAAGCACCAACCCCTCTGTCAAAATGGCATTCCCTTCTTTTTCCAATATAACATCCAGCCCAAAGAGATCTTTATAGAACTTTTTAGACCGCTCCAGATTTTCCACCGTAATCAAAACATTCTTCAGCCTCATCCTCCGCCCCCGTATTTCCTTTTTCCTGTACCCAAGTCGCCCTGCCTTCAGCCCGCTGCAGCTGATACATGGGTGATTATAGTCTGTCCGCCGCATTTAATCTGCGTTTCCCCACACCTGAATCTTTCCTCTTCATCCTACCATGCACGCAGCTCTTACGCAAGTCAATCCGGCCCCTGCCTCTGATTTTATCTCCAGGATGTCTCTGCATTTCTGTCCCCTTGCTCCAAATGTTATCAATTTTGCCTGACATCTCAATTTATTCAAAAATTTACAAAAAAGGACTTGCAATCCTTTTGGGGATATGATACATTACTTATACTTCAAAAATTCTTAAATACGAATTATGCTTTGTCTAAGCATTCTGTTCCCGAAGCGGAACATTGAAGTCTGGGCGTTTGCCTGAAACTTACCAAACAAACTTTACCAACAGGCAGGCGGACGCGGTAACAGTCTCTCCAAGGGCTGCCTGCAGTTTTGGCAATTTACTGGAAAGAATCCAAATACACAAATTTTCTACAAAAACTATGAAGATGTCTAAGGAGTCCCCCTATGAAAGAGAGCGCAAATTTCCGAATTGAATTTAACATGCCCTCCCCTGCCATATCCGTTATGAGAGAAGTTGCCGCCTGGGGGCGGAAGATGGGATACAGGGTCTGGCCCGACGAATGGCTGACACCGGAAGAACTGATCACTCCCGAAGCCCAACCTGAAAATTTCTGTCTTGGCATGCTGGGGGATAAAATTGTCTGTGCCTTCATTCTACAGTGGACAGACTCAGATTACTGGCCAGACGCTCCGAAATACGAGGCCGCTTATCTGCACAAATTCTGCGTGTGCCGTGAATATTCCGGTATGGGCATGACAAAAATCGTCACTGCCGCACTCAGAGAAGAATGCAGGAAACGCTCCATCCAGTACATACGCCTGGATACGGCATTGGACGAAAAAACAATCCGAAAGCTCTACCTGAAGGCAGGCTTTCAGATTGTTGACATCATTGATTACCCAAACGGCAGGTCAATGGCACTTTATGAATTAAAAGTATAGTATCAAAACGATCAGGACAAATTAGAAGCCCTCTCCAGCAGCAGGCGCCGGACCTTCCTGTACACAGCCACGTCCTTCTCATAATCGTCATACCGGCGAAATACCCTGCTTATCAATTCCGCTGTCCAGGCAGGATCCTGCTTTTTAACCCGTTCCAGCAACACCAGGTCTTCAAACCCAATTCGATGCGCCTCCAGCCGGGTACTGGAGTAGACTTCGTGAAATCCCGGAAACATGACCGCCGCGTCCCCTGCCGGAAGGCAGGTACTCCGGTCAGCGTCATAGTCGGTAATATCAGGGAGCGGAACACTAAGCCGGTAAAAATCCAGTTTGTTCATAAACATGCCTCCCCAGTGAAGATACCCTTCCACATTGTCATAGAGGGCAGGGGCCCATCCAATCCAAACCTGCCGGATCCGTTCCTGATCCAGAAAACGGTTACAGAAATTTCCCGCCGGATCCAGACAGGTATAGACAAAGATGTGGTCTCCTTTCCCGTGCTGTCCGTCAAAGAAATCCTGATACTTTTCATATTTGTTCGTCGTAGGGCACCAGCAGTCCACCCCTCCGGCAATGCTTTCCCGGGCAATGGTGGCATCCAGCACCAGAACTCCAGGCATGTTCTCCTTTATCACCCTGCTTCCTGCGGTATAGGCCTCTGCCAGACCGTCCAGAGGTTCGTCCATAAAACTCTGAAGCCAGCGGCCGGTGAGCTGTCTTTTTTCCAGATAGGCGTAGAGCTGCCTGCACATGTTCGCCAGTTCCGCCTCCCCGTCCCCGGGAATTATCCCATGGGTCATGGACACTTCCGCCTGCACCGCCTCCCATTCACCATCTTTCCGACAGGCAAAGTGGCCGCCCTCCACCCAGTGAATGCCCACCCTGTCCAGAATGTCCACCAGACGATCCAGTTTCTCCTCATTCAGCTTCGGCATGCCGTCACATAGATCAAAGTAAAGTTCCACAGGGAGCAGCGCCATATTCTGCCGACCATACTTCCCCAGACGCAGATACTTTTCAAACATATCATACCATCCCTGGCTGAACAGAGGTGCGTTGTGGTAATCGGCAATTCCACGACAGCTGAGCCAGTTGACATATTTGTGGTCTAAGGGGCCTGCCTCCTGCACCTCTGCCGGAAACACCTCCACTTCAAAAGTAAGACGGCGGGAAATTCCCTCATGGGAAAGGGTTATCTCCCACTTTTTCAGCTCCACTACTTCTGTGTCCACCTTACATCGGAAGCACAGGGCCATTACCGCTCCCCGGGCCATAACCACATTGGTGCAGGGGCGGAGAACGTCATACACCATAAATGGCGCCCGACGGATGACACTGTCATTCACATCCCGACACAGCCATTCCGTCCTGGACACCCCACCGGTGTTCGCCTCCACCGGCAACGGCAGCAGCTCAAACAGTTTCCAGCGGTGATCCGCCTCATGGACTTCCACCTTTGTGCCGTCATTTTTCACAGAAACCGTCTTGCGCAGGGGAGCCGATACCTCAAAGGTAACATATTTTCCCGGCGTCAGGCCAGAAAGCATAATATGTACCCCCGCATATGCTTTGGAAGGCGCTGCTGTTATATACAAGTCGGTTCCCTCCCGGGGATCCGTGTCCGGATACAGCGGTTCCAGCTCATCAAAGAGAGCAGCTTCAAATTGACTCATAAAATGCCCATCCTTTCCTGTGTTGCATATTATTATGGAAAAATTTGCCTCCCAGTATAGCACACCAACGGGCAAAAAGCCACCAACCTGCTCTCTTTTTTGTAAAAAGACCTTCCTAAGCCGGCATGTTAATCAAATAGTATCTCCTCCACTGTCACAAAGGTAAATCCTTCATCCAAAAGCTCATCTATTGCCTTCAGGGCCGCCGTGACTGACGTTTCATAATAGTCGTGCATGAGAATGATATCGTTCTCCTCCGTCTTATTCACAATCTTCTCCGCAATGCATCCTACATTTTTGGAACACCAGTCCAGCGGATCCACGGTCCAAAGCACCGGAAACATGTTCAACTCCTTCTCAAAACTCTTGTCCCAGGTGCCATAGGGCGGGCGGACATACTGCACTTCCTCCCCGGTGATCTCCTTCAGAATTTCGTTTGTCTTGACCAGCTCCTCCCGGAATTTTTCTCTGTTATTCTTTGTCAGCTGCATATGGCTGTATGTATGATTCCCTATCAGATGTCCTTCGGCTCGTGTCAAAACATACATAAAAAATATATTTCTAAACATCTGAAAATGCTCCGTCATTCCTTGAAGCTCCACACAATCTCTATAGCATTTCCCTTGCTGACTCTAATTTCTTTCACAAGTTCTTCCAGTATCTCCCGCGTCAGTTCCTTTACGAAGACATACCCTCCTAAGTCCACAGCCTCCCTGTTCCTAACCTGCCCAGCCTCTGCAAGTTTATCAGATATTTCTTTATACTGCTTGGTAATTTCCTCCTGCCGCGCAGCTATTTCCCCTTTTCGGAAAAGGTATTCCTGCTTCTGGATACGTCCCTCCGCATAATCCTCAAAGGCCGCTGCCTGTCTGGCTTTGCATCTGTCCGCCTCCTTTCGGCATTCCCGAAGTTTTTCCTGCAGGTTACTCTGCTCTGTCCGGCCATCCTGCTGTGTCTCTCCCGGCTGCCCTGCAAGCTGTATCTGAAGCCTGAGAGATTCTAGCAAGCTGTCTATCAGTTCCTTCTCCCCTATTCTGACATCCAGACAGGGAGCCTCCGGAAGCACCTTCCCAGTGGTGCAGTAATAATACGTCTCTTTCCCGCTTTTCGACAACGCCCTGCCGCAGTATGCACATTTCAGAAGCCCCCGAAAACGCTGGTACGGTTTCCTTGGTGTTTTTGTATGGCAGCAATGCCTCAAAACGATTTGCGCCTGTTCAAACAATTCTTTCGATATGAGAGCTTCATGGGCATCCTCCGCTATGATCCATTCTTCTTTCGGCAGGAGTTTGGAGACCTTTGCAGAAACATCTTCCTTTGCCCGTGTATGGCTGACCAGCCTGCCCGTGTAACGCTCATCGCACAAGGTACGGCGCACATTTTCCCTGGTCCAGCATGTCATATCTCCCGCCACCCGCCAGCTGTGCCCTGCGTCCGTATGATTTTCCCTCCGGTACATCAGCGGAGACGGGATGCCATCATGGTTCAGTTCCCTGGCAATATTTGTTGGTGTGATTCCTTCCGCCGCCATCCGGAAAATCCGGCGCACTACTTCCGCTGCAGGCCCGTCAATCTTCAGCTTGCCTTTTGCTGTCTTTGACCTCCTGTACCCATAAAATGCAATGATTCCTTGATACTCCCCTTTGCGCATCTTCGCATGTTTGACGGAGCGGATCTTCTCAGACACGTCACGGCTGTACATTTCATAGATCATCGCCTTTAACGACACATCCAGACCTACGGAGCTGCCCAGTCCCCGTCCGCTGTCATAGCCCTCATTGACAGCGATGAACCTCACACCC
Source organism: uncultured Acetatifactor sp. (assembly GCA_910587755.1). GTDB lineage: Bacteria > Bacillota > Clostridia > Lachnospirales > Lachnospiraceae > Acetatifactor. The sequence continues at coordinate 20,960 of CAJUNZ010000044.1, forward strand.
AGGAACGGAAATATCTGGTCCAGGTAATCCCCCACCTCCACCAGGTTGCGCCCAAACCGGGAAAAATCCTTTACAATGATACAGTTTACCGTATCTCCGGCCAGGGCAAGGAGTTTCTGTATGCCAGGGCGTTCAAAGCTGACACCGCTGTATCCGTCGTCATAAAACTCCAGCACGCTCCAGTTCTCAAACTCTTCATGGCTTTTGACATAATCCATAAGGAGTGCCCTTTGGTTTCCGATACTGTAGCTTTCCCCCTCATGGGCATCCTCGTTGGAAAGGCGCATATAAAGTGCAATGGTCTTCATGCTTCTGCCTCCTCCCCAATCATGCTGTCCGCCTTTCCCATCTTTTCAAAGCTTTCTGCTTCCTGAAACAGTCTTGCAAATTCATCCTGAAAATTCCAGGTTATCTCCACTTCACTATATCCGGATACCCTGATTTGTTTTACCAGCTCCACTGCCATCTGCCGGGAAAGTTCTAACTTCTCCCCGCTTGCCATTCTTTTCTGATACTTCTTAAGAGTTGTTATCCACTTATTCTGCAGGGAGAGTGCCCAAATTCCCTGCCGCTCTTCCTTTTCCGCTTCTTCCAGCTCCTCTCGCAGCCTTTCCGCGTCTTCTTCATACTGCCGTTTCAGGGACAGGTATTCCGCTTCCGTCAGGGTATGGTCGCTCAGCGATTCATACAAGGAACCCCGCAGGGATATATTGCGTTTGATTTTCTGCTGCAGCTGTTTCTTCCTGTCTGAAAGTTCCTCTCCCTTCTCTCGGAATTTCGTTTTTTTCTGCAGCCGCTCCAGCATTCCTTCCAGTTCCACAGCCAGTCCAATCTGCACTTGCAGGGACTGCAGGATACACTCCTTCAGTTCCGGCTCACCCACACTTTTGATGCTGCATCCCTGCCCGCCCAGATTTTCCCCATAGACTCTGCAGTTAAATACATATCTGGGCGTGCCTGCGGGCGACACACTTTTGTAACGCATCATTTTAGTGCCACAGTCCTCACAGATGAGAAAGCCTTTCAGGATATTTTCCGTGGTTTCATATTTTCCCCTTATTTTTCGGGATTCCTGGCGTCGCTGCTCAACCAGCTCCTGCGCCCTGTCAAAGGTTTCCTGGTCTATGATCCCCTCATGCGTGTTTTTTACAATGACCCATTCCTCCCGGGCCGTCTTCTTCAAGGGAATGCCGTCGCTTAAGGACTCCTTTACCTTCCCCTGGGCCATATGCCCTGCATAAGCCGGATTTTGCAGCATAAACCGCACATGGTATGCCCTCCATATGGCACTGACCCCGGAGGGCTTATCCTTCCTGTTGCCATGTCGATAATGGAACATAGGCGGGGAAAGAACTCCTCTATCGTTCAATCGCCTTGCAATCTGTGCCATGCCCTCCCCTTCCAGTCTCCACTGGAAAATATCCCTTATCACCGGCGCCGTTTCCTGATCTATCACCAGTCTGTGTCTGTCTTCTCTGGATCGCAGATACCCATAGGGCGGATGGCCGCTGGTTATCTGTCCTTTTGCCCGCATGGTCTCAAAAGTGGAGTTAATCTTCCGGGAAATGTCTTTCGCGTATAAAT
>CAJUNZ010000045.1 GCA_910587755.1 uncultured Acetatifactor sp.
GCCGAGTTCATACAGTTGGTGTACCAGCGGACCATACGGGACATAAAGTCCAAAGGCCCCTTCATCTGCCCCACATAACCCGAGAATGTGATCAGCAGACCCATTTCAATATCCGCGCCCCCGATAATCATGGCGCCGCCCACGGCCCACACCAGGAAGCTTATGCTGTCCTCCACCGAACAGTAAAGGGCAAAAAACTTATTGTCACACCGGGCCAGATCCATCTCCGCCGACTTCAACCCGGAATTGTTTTTGGAAAACCTCTTCATCTCCTGTTCCTGCTGCCCGAATGCCTTCACCACCCGGGCTCCGGTAAAGTTTTCGTTCATCTGCCCCCTAAGCCGCCGGTTGGCCCGGTGCCTTTTGCCGTAGTAATGCCACAGATGGGGCAGCATCCGTCCGCTGATAATCACAAGCACCGGCATCAAGGCCACGGACACCAGCGCCAGCACCGGGTTCAGCAGAAACATAATCACCGTCATGGCCAGCAGGTTCCCCACATTGATCAGAAAATATGGGATACCGTCTATAAAGAAATGGGAAATCTCCTCCGCGTCATCGGACACCCTGGTCATCAGTCCTCCGGTCTGCCTTCTGGAGTAAAAACTGATGGAAAGCCTTCCCATGGAGGAAAACACCTGACTCTTGAGCTTTGCCACCACCTCCGGGGCGATCCTTGCCGTGAGCACACCCTGCAGGATACCCAGAGCCTGCACGGAAATCCTGGCCGTCAGCATGGCGATCACCAGCACCACCAGAGCGGTGCCAAAACGTCCGGCCGGAAGATGCAGCAGCGTCAGAAATTCCTCATCCCGGGCCAGCACCTTGTCATACAGCACCGTACCGCTTAAGTAAGGCCACACCAGATTCAGCCCCGCCGTGCCCAGGTAGCAGAGCATCATCACCGCAAGAGAGAGTTTATATGGTTTAAAGTAGGAAATCACCCGCAGCAGAATGGAACGCTTGTCCATGCACTTGGGACAGACTTTCCTCTCCTGGTCGGGATAGATCATGCCGCACTTGGGACAGCACTCCTTTCCCTGCTTCACATCCAGGTCTTCCTTTGTAACTTCCTCTCCCTTCTTGACCTTGTCCATCACCCGGCAGAGCCGCTGAAAGGCTTCCATTCTGGTGTTGGAAAAATGGCAAAGGTTCCTCTCCACTCCGTCCATCTGCGCCATCAGCACTCCCGTGGCCACCTGCCGGAGCACTTCCATCTTACCCACCTTGCTTAAATCAAAAATCTGCAGGGCGGGCTCCTGTGCCTGGGTTCCCGCAGGGAAACTCCCGGCAGCTTTTGCCCGGGATTTCCCGGAAGCCGCCGGGCTGCCGGGCCCTGTGCCCGGCTCCGCCGTAAGCCATCCGCCATAACCGCCGAAACGGTACTCTGCCTTCTCCGAATAGGGATATACTCCATAGAGCAGTTTCTCCCTGGTCAAGGCCACAATAGAATCACAAAATCGGTACTCCTCATCAAAGTCGGCTGCGGCGGCAAAGATTACATCCTCTTTGCCGATGCCGTACTTCTGAATCACTCTGATAAAACTTTCCGGTAAATTCATTTTACCCTCCACTTTCTGTCCCGGGCCGGTGTGCATGCAAAATATACCCTCAAGCAGGAAAATGCCCTTGGAAAAGCTCCTTCCCTGCCCGCCGCGCATAAAAAAAGACCACTGCTCCTATGGACGCGGTGATCTGTCTTTCATCTCTATTTCCATGCACTGATACACATAGACTGTCGATATACTCAATCTACTCCCCCGGGAGACAACTCTTTCTTTCTCTGTAAAATTATCATGGTATCATTGGTCCTCATTTTGCTGCCTCCTTTCTTAAATTATTATTGTTTGCCAAGATAGGTTCAGTATAAGCTTCTCGGAAAAATATGTCAACCGTTTTTTGTGCTTTTTTATGTCCTTTTTTCCGGCTGCCATTCTGGGTACGGATATGCAAAAACTCCATCTGTTCTCCCCTTGCATCCCCATACATTTTATGCTATGGTAATATTTCCATACAGGTATTCCACTGCCACAGTTCCAGGAATCATATCATGACAAAACTGCCTGCCAAAGCAAAGTCCAGCGGACTTAAAAAGATTTCATCAAGGAGGAAGCATGAACGAAAAATTGGACAGACTCAGACAAAAGAAATTATTTTTATTTGATATAGACGGCACCATCGCTGTCGGGGACACCCTCTACAAGGGCACCGCCGCGCTGCTCCGGCATATTGAATCCATTGGAGGAAGGGCTTTTTATATCACTAACAATTCTACCCGCAGCGGCAGGGATTATGTGGAGAAATTCCGCCGCTCCTTCCACCTTGAAACCCAGGAGGAACAGTTTGTCACCTCGGGCTATATGACCCTGCGGTTCCTGACAGAGAATTTTTCAGACAAAAAAATCTTCCTTTTGGGCACCGCCTCTTTTGCGGAAGAACTCCGGCGCAGCGGCCTTCACATCACCGAAGAGGCGGAGGAGGGCATAGACTGTGTGGTAGCGGCTTACGACAGCGAGCTCACCTACGGCAAACTGGTGCAGGCCTGCAGGGTGCTCTCCACCACCCAGGTTCCCTTCTACGCCACCAACCCGGACCTGTGCTGCCCCATTGACTTTGGTTTTATCCCTGACTGCGGCGCTATCTGCAGCATGCTCACCGCCTCCACCGGCAGGGAACCTGTCTACCTGGGAAAACCCAGCCCCCAGGTGGTGGAACTGTGTCTCTCCCTGTCCGGCTTCTCCAGAGAAGAGACTCTGGTGGTAGGGGACCGGCTCTACACCGACATTGCCTGCGGCATCAACGCCGGAGTGGACACCTGTGTGCTCTTTACCGGTGAAGCCAGGCCCTCCCATATGGCGGACACCCCCTACCCTGCTGACTACTACTTTGCCGATATACAGGAGCTCTTCCTGCACTGTGCCCCGGCGGCAGAATCCCCCGGCTGCCTGTAATCAGTGCAGGGATGGCGCCTGCCCTCTCAGAGCGCTTTCTCGATTACTCCAAATCCCAGGGGATAGGGCCCTGTGTGTACGCTGATGGTGGCTCCGATCTGGTAGATGGGAATATCCTCTATGGAAAATCCTCTGGCCTGCAGTGTCTCCAGAGCATGGGCCCTGAAATCCACCGCCTCCTCATAGTCGTACCCAAAACCAATCGTGATGCTAAAACGGTCTACCCCCTTACCGCTCTCCTTGAGATATTCTATCAGAAGTTCCAGGGCCTTGTCCGTGGTGCGCCTTCTGCCCCGCCCAATACCTGAAGGGAAAATCTCCCCCTCCCTCAAGGTGATAACGGGGCGGATGCCCAGGACGCTGCCTGCCACCGACGCCACTTTTCCAATCCGCCCGCCGTGTTTAAGGTATTCCATGTCTCCCACGGTAAAAAAGATCCTGCCGCTTCCCTTGATCTCCTCCAGACGGGCCGCCGCCTCCTCACAGCCCATGCCGCTGTCCCGCAATGCCGCCGCCTCCAGCACAAAGAGCCCCTGCAGCACCGTGTTCACACAGGAGTCAATGACGGTGATTCGAGCCTCCGGGTACTCCTCCAGAACCGCATTCCTGGCATTCACGGCCGACTGCATGGAACCGCTGAACTTGGTGGTGATACAGATACAGATCACCGGCATCCCCTGCTCTGCGTAAGGCATGAAAACATCTATATAATCCTGTGTGGAGGGCATGGAAGATTTGGGATACACGCCTTTTTTGTCAACCATCTGCTGGTAAAAGTCCCTGATTCCAATCTCCACATTTTCCTTATAATAATGTTCATCGTCAAAGGAGACATAAAATGGAACAACCGTAATGTTTTTCTCTTCTGCAAGCTCCTGGGGCAGGTCGCAGGAGCCGTCACTGATGATATGAAATGCTTCTTTCATTCGCCATTACCTTTCCCGAAAGTATATTTGTATGATATACAATACCACTTCCTGTCCAAAATAGCAACAGTTTTTCCTCCCTTTATTTCTTCCTGCAGCATCCATACCCCGACTCGTAGTTTTCATAACCGCATGCGCGGGCTATTCATCAGCCGCTCCGTCTGAACTGTTACTACCCATTACCAGGCGCACCACCCTGCTGAAAAATGACATTGCCAGGTAAGACATAATATATTATAATACTTGAGAATAGATAACTGTTACGGATTAACAAATCCAGACAAGTAAAATGTAAAGAAAACCAGTTTATGGAGGTATTATGCTGCACATAAAAATAACCAGCGAAATATCCAATGAATTTGTACATGATATAGACGCATATTTTGATTCAACATATGACCCTGACTGGATAGATAATGATTTTTCCAAGGCTCTTATTGAAGCTGTTGACAAATCCCATGTGGTTGCCCCAAGAATTATTGACAGCCCTTATCTGGGATATGTGGATCCAACGCACTTATCCGGCGGAGTTAAATGTGTATTATGTCTTATGTTCGATTCTAATAGAAACTTTGATATAACTGTATGTGGGGATAACTGCGCTGAGTGGATTCAGTCTGTCGCTGCTAATAAGGATATAACAGTAAAATTAGATTATCTTATGAAATTTGTCGATAAAAAACCTTTTGATATTCATGTCATGAATAATGATTCCTACCCGTGCAGTGCGAAAGAATTTGCTGATATTTATTGTGAGGTGAGATAATGCGGGGTATACACTGGTTAAAAATTGTTACAAAAGATTGTAAGTACAACCTTACTCTCCGGCGTAATATTACGGTTGTACGCGGCGACAGTGGAACCGGTAAATCTTCTATAGTAAAGCATGTACGTAGATACCTTGAATCTAACGGCGACTACAACATTACCCTCGAAAGTGACTGTAATGTTGTGGTTCTTAGCGGAGACTTTGAACTGGATTCCTATAAATTATCCAAAACCAACAATTCAATCATCATAATTGATGAGGGAGTGAGATACCTGGGTTCTAATGAATTTAAGCATTGTGTGGAGGACTCATCAAATTATTTTGTTCTAATTACCAGATGCAATCTGAGCAACCTGCCTTTTAGCTATAAAGAAATATACTCCTTGGTAACAAGAAAAAATAATGGAGAATTTATTACTGAGAACCGTGAACTGTTTGAAAATCATGTGACTTCCTCTGTTAAAATGGATTGTATTTTAACAGAGGATTCCAATAGCGGCAGGGATATGTTAAAGGAAATATTTGGCTCCAAAGTTGATAGCTCATTTGACGGCGGTAACAGCTCATTACTCACTTCAATCAGAAAACATTGCGACCGCGGTCTTTCCGTCCTTGCTATTGCTGATGGTGCTGCATTTGGCAACTATATAGGAGACATACTCTCCTACATAGAATATTCAAATGTCCCCTGTGTGCTGTGGCTACCTGAGTCCTTTGATGTATTACTACTATCTGGAATTGTGCATAGAAATGACATCCCCAAGATATTGGACGAACCTTACAATTATATTTATTCTGAAGAATTTATTTCCTGGGAAAGATATTTCACTCATTTGGTGGAGGAAATATCAAGTGCATCCGGTCATCATTATAATAAACATTCCTTAAACAAAAGATACAAAACAAGCGGCAATATCATAAAGTTTATTAACGCAATGCCCAAAGAAATTCGGCCATAATGTGTAATTTTAAAAAATCAGAGCAGAAAATTAACATCATCTTATGGTCAGGCAGCGCAAAGTATGATAAAATCATACATGGAATAACTCATTTGGAGGAATTTTTTCCATCCATTCACACAAAATTCAGGAGGGATTTTCCATGAACACAACACCCATCACCATCCGCAATGAATGCGCTTCCGTTACCTGTCAGGCCCACGGGGCAGAACTGCTGTCCTATAAGACTGCCGCAGGAAAAGAATACATGTGGCAGAAGGATCCCCAGTACTGGGCCAAGACTTCCCCGGTGCTCTTCCCCTATATCGGCGCAGTGCCCGAGACCGTCACCATCCACGGCACCCAGTACGCCATTCCCCGCCACGGCTTTGTAAAAGACGCAGATTTCGAGATTGCGCGCCAGGATGAAGACTGTGTGGTATTGCAGACTCAGTCCAGCGATTTCACTTCTTCCGTCTATCCTTACGATTTCCGCTTTACCGTAACCTTCCGCCTGGCAGGCCCCGCCCTGGAAGTAACCTACGGCGTGGCCAACTTAGGCAGCCAGGAAATGCCCTTCCTGGTGGGGGGACATCCCGCCTTTTTCTGCCCCATGGAGGAAGGAGAAACCTTTGAGGAGTACAAGCTGGTGTTTGGGGACGAAGCCGTTCCCGATCTGCACCTGGCTTATTCCCTGTTCGACAATGACGCCATCCTTTATGAGAACCTGCAGAACCGCAGTGTCAGGCTGATCCATGGGCAGACAGGAAAAGGCCTGCGCTTTGACTTCCCTGATTACCCCAGTGTAGCTTTCTGGACTCCTGTAAAAAAGGACGCTCCCTTTCTCTGCATTGAACCCTGGTGCGGCGGCACCATGGACCAGGTGCCTGACACGGATATGCTGAAAAAGAAATATGTCCAGTTCCTGGCTGGAAACAGCGCAAAGGACTATCGCTTCTCCTTTATGCCCTGTTGATCCAGGGACGCGGAAGATCCCCATTTTACAGGCTGTTTGTCCGGCTTATTTGAAAAAGGATATCCAGGAAGGCGGCCCGCTTTAAGCCGGGCCGTCTTCGCTTTCTATCATCTCCCCTTGCACATATTTTCGTTCCATTTGGTGCCTCAGTTTCCTGTTCTCCACTGTGTCAAAGATAATGGAGAAATCGTAATCTTCCGGGTAAAGTTTTTCCGCCGCCACCAGAAGTTTCACCCTCTTATGGTTGATCCATATCTTCTTCCCCGGCAGCTGTACCTGCAGCACGCCTTTCTCTGTGGCTTCCCGGCACACAATGCCGATCTTTTTGTCCGGCAGCACCATAACGCTGTCACCCCTGCCGTATTCACTTCCGCCCCTCTTTTTTGTCGTCCCTTCCTGAGCCCGGATAATCCGCGGAGCAGCCTCCTTCTCCAGTTCCTCCGACAGGCAGATACCGGCCAGATCTTCCCCCAGGACACCGTCACTCCCCAGGATATTTTCCTTCAAGGCATCCATTTCGCCGGCGGTATTTTTCCCAGGGACGCACCTTCCCTCATATGCTGCCCTGGCCGCCCTTCTGAGCATGGAGGCAGGCATGCCCAGCCTGCCGGCAATGTAGAAGGCGCAGCTCTCCCCCGCCTCCCCTATGACCATCTGGTACAGGGGCCTTAAATTTTCCCTGTCAAATGTCATTCTGGCATTGGCCACCCCTTCCTCCTTCTCCGCATAGGCTTTGATCTCCGGATAATGGGTGGTCACAAGATACAGGGCGCCGCTCTTTTTCAGCTCCTCCAGAATGGCCACGGCGATACCCATGCCCTCCGCAGGATCCGTCCCCGACCCCAGTTCGTCCATCACCACCAGGCTCTCCCTGTTGACCTTTTTTAAGATATCCAGCACATTCCTGATATGGGCGGAAAAGGTGGACAGATTCTCTGACAGGTTCTGCCCGTCCCCAATGTCGCAGAGGAAACCGCTGTTCATACAGATTTCCGCATCCTCACAGGTCACATGAAGCCCACACTGAGCCATCATGCAGTTCAGTGCCACCGTCTTCACCGCCACCGTCTTGCCCCCTGTATTCGGGCCCGTTATCACAATCCCGTTTATTCCATCCCCCATGGAAAACTGCAGCGGCACGCAGGTCTCTCTGTCCATCAGTGGATGCCTGGCATCCCGCAGCCGAATCCGCCTCTCCCGGAGAATCTTTGGCTCCGTGCCTCCCCAGGACATGGAGAGTTTCCCCTTGGAAAAGATAAAATCCAGCTTTTCCATCATCCTGATGTTCTGTTCCATAGCCTCTCTATGCTCCGCCGCCAGGGCGGAAAGCTCATAGAGAATCCTCCTCACTTCGTTTTCCTCGTCCATGCGCAGTTCCTGCAGCGCCTCATAGCATCTGGCGGAGGCGGAGGGCTCTATGAAAAGAGTACTGCCCGTGGAGGATTTGTCAATAAGCACGCCGCTGACTTTTGATTTGCACTCTTTCTTCACAGGAATGCACACATGCCCGTTCCGAATTGTGCTGAAACTGTCCGACATGCAGTCTTTCTGGGCGCGCATAACCCCATCCGCCTTCTCCCGCATCTTATCCTCCGTGCGCATAATGTCTCCCCGAAGATTTTTCAGCAGCCCGGAGGCATTGTCACAGACCTGCTCATTCCAGATTCGGCTGCGGATCTGCTCCCTCACATCCTCCAGGGGCTCCAGGTTCTCCTCATAATAGGCAAGGGAGATTCCATGCATTTTCCCCCGCTCCAGATAGTCTTTCAGACGGGATACCGCCACCAGGGCCGAGGCCAGTTTTTCCAGTTCTGCCGGAGCCAGGCACTGCCCCCTTTCCGCCTCCCCCAGCAGCTCCCGTATGCCCTCCAGGGACACCAGGGGCGGTGTCTGACACTTTTCCAGCATATTCCTGGCCTCTGTAGTCTCCCGCAGTCCCGCCGCCAGTTCCCGCTCCGACAAAAAGGGCGCCGTCCCCCGTATGACCTCCCTGGCATACTCCGTCAGGGCACACTCTTCCCATTTCCTCTTTACCTTATCGAATTCCAGAATCTTCTCTGCCTGATACATTTTTACCTCCCTGTCCATAACATCTCCGCATCTGCCAGAATAAACCTTCGCCTGTGACACCTGTTACCCACAGCTAAAATCCCATGGGCCGCAGACTCTATACAGCAACAAAAAAGCCATGGTGTCTGCCCTCAAGGCATATTCCACCATGGCCATAAATGTTCCCTTCCAGGCCCCCTGTTCCAGAGCCTGGATACCCCCGCTCTCCTCTGGGCGCAAAAAAGGCATGACCATACAGCCACGCCTTTCCTCCATGAACATTTAGAATATAGAATCATAAGCATCTTGTAAGGCAGATACACCGGCTTCTTCCAGCCGGCATAAGGGCAGACTTCAAGCGTACACAGTACACAACTGCCCGGCAGCTATTTAATTTGCTGTATCCCTTCCGCCCACAATGCTAAACATAAAATCCTCCTTAATCACACAACATAAGACGCTTCTGCCCCGGAGAGTTCTCTTCCCTGGAGCACACAGCCAGTTTAACACAAGCTCCAGACCATGTCAACCAGGCTTTTTGTTTTTTGCTAGAATCCTCTCTCTTGATCAGGCACTCTTTTCCCCGGAACGCAAAACCATACTGAGCCAAAGCATTTTCTGCCGTGTCCGGAGGATGCTCTCCCCTCACCCAATCCGCTCTATCAGGCACTGTTCCTGGAAAGGCTTCACCACAAAGGCATCCGCTCCCAGCTGCCGGGCCTGTTTCACGCAGCTTTCTCCGGCCAGCGCCGAGAGCATGATTGTCTTGACTCCGGAATACTCCTCCTTGATTCTTCTCAAAGCCGCTATCCCGTCCATCACTGGCATCATGATGTCAAACACGCATACATCCACGGTCTCACTCTGCAGAATATCCAGGCACTCCTGGCCGTTCCTGGCTTCCAGGACGATGTGCCCGCAGCGAGACAAAATGTCTTTCAGAATCATCCTCATGAAATCCGCATCATCCACGATCAGGACTCTTTTGCCCTCACCTGACAGAGGAGCCGGAACATAATCGAAGATGCTGTCCGCCTGGCTTTGGTTCAGACAGGCTTCCTGATACTCCCTGCCGCTTTCGCATTCGCTTTGCTCCCTTTGCGCCAATGGCCTGATGCCCAGCAGTTCGTCGGCGCTGACCCTCAGGACTTCCGAAATCCTGGGCAACATGACGACATCCAGGTAGGAGATTCCCATTTCCCACCGCGACACTGCCTGGGGCGTGATATTCAAACATGCTGCCAGTTCCGTCTGCGTCATATTGCTCTTCTAACGACAATCTTTAATCCTTTTTCCGAAATCCATAGTGTTCTCCTTTTCCGCATCACTTATCTTATACGCATTCCAATCCCGGGTCGGCTTACCTTCCTGTCCGATGCTGAATTCAGTGTAACACGCCCGGAAGCTCTGCGTCAAACAAGCCGCAATTGTAACACGCCGCTTCCGGACACCCAAAAGCATTTGCCGTCTTCCAAAGCATTAACGTCTAATCATCTATTGATAATACTGTGCCTGTGCATTCCACAGCTCCAGGTACTTCCCTCCCTCATCCTTTAAAAGCGCCTCATGGCTGCCCGTCTGCACTATGCGGCCTTCGTGAAATACAGCAATCTTTTCACAGAAACGACAGGAGGAAAGCCTGTGGGAGATATAAATGGCCGTCGTGCGTTCTGCAATTCGGTCAAATCCCCTGTAGATCTCATACTCGGAGATGGGATCCAGGGCTGCCGTGGGCTCGTCCAGAAGAATAAAAGGCGCGTCCTTGCAGAGGGCTCTGGCAATGGCGATTTTCTGAGCCTCTCCGCCGGAGATCTCAACCCCGTCCTCATAGTCCTTATACAGAAAAGCGTCCAATCCCTCCGGCATCTGCTCCAGACGCTCTCCCAGGCCCGCCTCCCAAAGACACCTTTCCACCTTCTCCCTGTCATAGTGACAGTCAGCCGCCACATTCTCCCCCAGAGGCAGAGAGAACAGCCTGAAGTCCTGAAACACCACAGAAAACAGTTTCAGATACTCCTCCTGACGAAACTTCCGGATATCCACACCGTTCAGCAGAATCTCCCCCTTGTCCGGGTCATAGAGCCGGCACAGCAGTTTGATCATTGTAGTCTTGCCTGAGCCATTCATGCCCACAATGGCCAGACGCTCCCCCACCTTTAACTTCAGGGAAAAATCCTTCAGGGCATACTGTTCACTGCCGGGATAGCGGAAAGAAACATTCCGGAATTCTATTCTGTACTCCCCGTCACTCCTCTTCTCCACCGGCAGGCTCCCCTTATACATCTCGTTCTCCAGCTCCAGAAGTTCCATGGTGCTCATGTGTTTTTGGATGTTCAGAAACAATTCCGGAATGGTCTTGGTGAGACTGTCCAGCTCCCCAAACAGATTCCTGATACAGCCCCCATACCGCAGCACATTGCCCATGGTCACGGAGCCTGCCAGCGCCAGCAGTCCCACGACAATATACGCCATACCTTCCAGAATCTGACCTGACGCCACCTGGCAGAACTGGCTCTTTCCCAGGCAGCCGCTGAGTTTTTGATACGCCGCCAAATCCTCCGGCAGGTTCCCATTGTCCAGCGCATACTGTTTCATAAGGTCATGAGCCCCATAAATCCGCACATCCTTTCCATTCTGATAATGAAACCGGCCTCCTGTGGCGAACTGCCATCCCAAAAACGGCGCCCGCCCCCCCATACTATTGATAAAACAATCCAGCCTCTGATTAAACTGAGCCATCCAGCCTGTGGCCAGAACCGTAGTTACTGCACTGACAGCCACCGCCGCCAAAAGCGTCACCCACGTCCCTGCCAGCTCCGACGCGAACATTACACCCATCACCGGAAATCCTACTGCCACAGCCCCTGCCAGATTCAGAGCACTGCGAAGAATCTGATCCACGGAGCCAAAGACGGAGTAAAGACCCGCGCTCCAGTTCAGATCCTCCTGAATCCTCCGCTTCAAAATCTCGCACTCCGGGCTATTGATCCTGGAAAAGTCCATGCTCAGCATCTTCTCCCCCGTCAGCGCATGATACCGCGAATATAAAGCCGCCTTCTTTGCTTCGGCCCGCAGCTGCAGCCAGCTGACCACATTGCTCAGGAAAAATATTACACCACAGAAGACTGCCGTCACCTTAAAAATCTTCTCAAATCCACCGCCCCTGCTCAGAGCATCCAAAATATACGCCGAAAGAATCAGAGCCAGATACCCCTCCGCCACCTTCAGCAGATGCCCTGCCGCACAGAGCGGAAGCCAGCAGGGATCCAGCTGATTCACCATCTTTATCACCGTTTTCGTATTCCTAAGATGCTCCTTCAAATCCGATACCTTTCTCATTGCCCATCTCCTGTTTTTTGGCCCCATAAGGTGTTCTAAGCTCCCGTTCCTTCCTGTTCCGCCTGGTAATAGCTGCTCTGTATACGAAACATTTCCGCGTACAGGCCGTTTTTCTCCATAAGCTCCTGATGGCTGCCCATCTCCACGATTTTTCCTCTGTCTAACAGCACGATCCTGTCCGAGAAACCAGTGCTGGCCAGCCTGTGGGAGATAAAGACAGACGTCTTCCCATCACTGAACTTCTGATACGCATCGTACACCTGACTCTCGGCAATGGGATCCAGGGCCGCCGTAGGTTCATCCAGCACCAAGATCCCGCCGTCCTGATATAAGGCCCTGGCCAGCAGCAGTCTCTGGTCCTGGCCCCCGGACAGCTCCACGCCCCCCTTTTTCAGATTTCCCCTGTACTGATCCAGGGTGATGCCCATTTCCTGAAACGCATCCCACATATCCGCCTTTTTCAGCGCCTCCCGCAGCCTGTCCTGGTCCACACACGCCGCCTTCTGCAGCACAATACTTTCGTCCACCCTCACCGGCGGAAAGAACACTTCCTGAAATACCACCGAAAACAAAGAATACCGCTGGGCCCTGGAAAATTCTGCCGCGTTGATTCCGTTAAAATAAATCCCACCCTCCTCCGGCTCATAGAAACCACAGAGCAGCTTCACCAGAGTGGTCTTTCCCGCCCCGTTGGCCCCCACCAGCGCCAGCTTTTCCCCAGCTTTGATCCGGAGATTCAGATGGGAGAAAACCTGCGTCCGGCGCTCCCTGGAGTGATAGGAAAAACTTACATCCCGAAATTCTATGGAAACGGGCCGGGCCAGTTCGCTGACATGCCTGCTGCCCTGGGAGACATTTTCTTCCGGCATTTCCAGATAATTGCGCACCCACTCCGTGTCCTCGGAACTCTGCTTCAACCCGGCCAGACCGGAGGCCATCTCCCGGACAAAACCGGAAAAGCCCGTTATGGCGCCGAAATACAGCACGAAATCACTGACCGCCATATCCCCCTGGGATGCCGCGTAGATCAGATAGGCGTAAGCCCCCAGATCCCTGACAAGATTCAGGGCTCTTCCCAGCAAACCGTTTTTCCATACCCACACCGCCCGGCGGCGCTCCAGCTTCTCTTTCGCCCCCACCACGCCGTCCATCCTCTCCCGGAGCCATTGTCCCATTCCAAAAATCCGTATATCCTTTGCCGCCAGAACATCTCCCATGGCCGCTTTCATGTAATTGTAATGCTTCCCTGTGACGGCCTCCTCCTGCCTTAAGCTGTTCTGAAACCGGTTCTCCCGCAGATCCAGAAGATACCCCAGCCCAGCCAGGCCCAGCAGAATCAATACCATGCCCCTGTTTAAGATTCCCAGCACCGTGGAATACAGCCCAAATGTCAGAACAGTGCCTGCAAGCCCCCCTACAATAAAGATGAAACGAGAGCTGGCGGAGTCGTCGCCCTTGTTTTGAACCTCCACCCCTTTGCGGAAATCATCCCTGCCTTCCTGACTCTCGGCATAGGCATAATTTACCCGCAGACTTTTTAAGAAGATCTTGAAAACCACATTCTGCCTTTCCATATTCAGCATCATGTCGCTTCTGGCCAGCATGGCCTGGGAGATCCCTTTGGCCGTCAGATGCACCAGGGTATAACCTGCCAGCACAAGCACCAGCTCCTCCGGCGCGGCCTCCCCCTCTATCAGCCCCAATGTCACCTTGGGAAAGTAAAGGGCCAGCATATGAAAACAGGGATACAGCAGAAGATTCCCTGCAAAGATCCAGAGAACCTTTGGCTCATTCTTCAGATAATACTTCCCCCAGAACCATAAATTTGACACTGTGGAATGCTTTTTCCTCTCCATCCATCCTTCTCCTTTTCCGGCGGATAATCTCCCTTGCCCTGTCCCGCCTCCGATTATGGCTTAATCATAACAGACTCCTTTCCTGCCATAAACCTTTTGACACGAAAGGTTTTCTGGAGACATGAACGGTTTGGCTCCGGTCCGCCTGGGGGACTTTGGACTTTTTGAAGCCTGTCCCGCCGCCCTCACAGCGGCAGCAGCACCTCCGTGACAAACACACCCTCCTCGTTCTGCCGGTCCAGAAAACCATGATATTTTTCCACCACTCTGTCCATGCGGATAAGACCATAGCCGTGATCCCGGCCGGCCTTGCTGGTCAGGTACAGACGCCCAGCCTTTCTGGGATTTCCTTCTGCGGAATTCATCACATAGATATACAGCTGGCCTTTCAGCACATCCATGTACACCCGCAGAAAACGGTTCTTCTCTTCCGACGTCTTCATACAGGCCTCCATGGCATTGTCCATCATATTGCCCACAATAATGCCCAGATCCACCTCCGACACAGACAGCCTGTCAGGAACCACAGCCTTGGCCTCCACCTGAATCCCCTTGGACCGGGCAAGAGAGAGCTTGCTGTTCAGCAGCGCATCCATTGCCACATTTCCCGTCCTCACGATACTGTCCACGGCCTCCAGATCCGCGTCCAGCTCATTTAAGTATTCCTCCAGCCTGTCGTACTCCCCCAGTGTCAGGTGAGCCTTCATGGTCTGGATATGTGTCTTCAGGTCATGCCGCCACCCCCTGGTCTGGCGGTACATGTTTTCCACTTCCTCAGTGTGTTTTTGTACCAGATCGTTCTGATATCTGGCAATTCTCCTGTCCACCGTCCTCCGGATGAAGAGAACGGCAAAGAGAACACAGAGCCCCATGACCCCTGCAGCCCCCAAAACCATCACAATCCCTCTATACATCGTTTCCTCCTGAAATAAGCCATAAACCGCCGATTCACCTGCTGATAGAGACGCCTGCTGACAGGAATACTGCTCCCGTCGTCAAACTCCACGCTTCCCCTGTCTATCCGGCGGATATTGCCGATACGGCACAGGTAGGAACGGTGGCATTTCATAAATTCCTCCGGTTCCAGTAGACCTTCCATCTCCGAGAGACTCTCCCGCGCCTCCAGCTCCTCCGGCACTTTCACCCGCCCCACGCAGCAGCCTCTGCCCCTGGCCTCCACATAATTAATGCGCTCCTGACTGATTTTCAGAATCCCCTCTCCCCCGTGCACCGTCACAAAACGCTCCTGTCTCCTGCGCTTCAGCGCTTTTTCCATGCAGCGCTCCAGTTTCTCCTGACTCAGGGGCTTGACCAGATAATGAAGCGCCTCCACTTCATAGCCCTCCTCCAGATAATCGCTGACCCCGGTGGCAAACACAATCACAATATCCCCATCCGCCTCCCTGACCCTTCTGGCCAGCTCCATACCGTTTATGCCGGGCATCTGTATGTCCAGAATAAGCACGTCATAATCCCGCTCCTCCTCATACCGGAACCAGAAACTCTCCCCGGATCCAAAGGCTTCCACTGTGACAGATCTCTCCTGTCCCCTGCGCCATTCTTCCAGATAATGGACCAACAGATCCCTGTGGGGTTTTTTGTCCTCGATCACTGCTATTTTCATGACTTTACCTCCTACAGCCGCAGCCTGCAGCGGGCATAAGCCCACCAGTTTTCTCTCCTCAGCAGTTCCAGAAGCAGCCTGCCTTCCAGAACCGCTTCTCGAACCAGCTCTTCCCCGACCTCTTTTTCCCCATACACCACGCTCTCATATTCTTCCATAAAATGAAGCATTTCAGCCATATCAAAACTGCCCGGCTCTCCGCCCGGTGCCTTCTGGAAAAACGCCCTCTCCCGCAGTTCCTGCAGGGTTTCCCCAGACTCTCTCTTCAGGCCCAGCAGGGAAAGGATCTTCAGATTTCGGGAGACCTCCAGGGCAAATCTCTCCTCTGAGCTCATCCTGCCATATCGGTACCGGCGCAGCACACCGGCCCCCCAGAGCATCAGCAGATATCCTGCCACGGCAGCCAGAAGTCCCGGCGCCGCCAGCCTCCCAAAACCAACGCCTGCACCCTCCTTCTCTGCTTCCGCAGACTCCTGTTGTCCGGACCAGCCTTCCTCCGGCGCCTCCCTCCCAGGCTCTCTATCCTCAGCCGGATTTCCGACCTCCGGCTTCTCCCCAGTCTCAGGCTGTCTCAGTTTCCAGGAAGGATACCGCAGCTCCCCGTAACCCGGCGTGGGTTCAAAGGGAACCCAGCCCACTCCCTCAAGATACGCCTCCGGCCAGGCGTGGGCCATATTGGAGAAAACGGCGGTCTCCCCCTCCTGCACCGGCACACAAAATCCCTGCACATAACGGGCCGGAATCCCCTCCGCCCTGGCCAAAAGCACAAAAGCAGTGGCAAAATATGTGCAATACCCCTGCCTGGTTTCCAGAAGAAAATAGTCCAGAAATTCCCCCGCATCCGTAATCTGGTCCGGCAGAGGCCCCGGCGTCAGCGTATATGTGTAGGAGGAAAGTTCCCTTTCAATCGCCTGCAGCTTCTCCAGATCCGTCCCTGCCTGCTCCGTGATCCGGTCCAAAAAGACAGCCGCCTCCCGGGACAGCGCAGCCTGACCGGACTGGCCTTCCCCCTGGCGCTGACCATCCTCCCAAAACGACGCCGCTTCCCCAAGATACTTCTCATAAATCTCCTCTCTGTACTCCTCCAGGGCCCCGGCGCCGTCCCCTTCTTCGCTCCCATACCATCCCCGCAGCTCCTCCAGAACCATCTGATCCGCCCAGGACATCTGCGTCCCCGGCCATCGCTGCCACAGTGCCTCCATGCCTGAATCCGCAGCCGTCCCCTGCCGCCCGCCCCTTTCTCTGTCCAGGGAGCGCTCCTCAAGAAACCGATAGAATTCCTCCAATCCCCCGTTCATCTGAAAATAGTGCAGCTCATACTCCGTCCCATATCCCTGGCACTGTTCCAGCTGCAGACTGCCGCCCCGGCATTTATAGGCAGGTCCATCCTGGATCTTCCAGGTCTTCAGCGGCACAAACAGACAGCCCGTGGTGAAATCCTGGTATCGGATCCGCAGTACCGCATCCTGCAGGTAATCACTCCTGTACACCCCTCCAAACTCCCTGGCGGCATCCAGGGTTTCCGCCGCATCCAAAAGCATCTCCGCAGAATCCCCCTGGTATTTCTGCCCCCATCCCCTGCCGTCAAATACATTGTACACTGCCCCTGTGAGATATACCGTTCCAGGACTGCCGCTCAGAAGCTCTAAGGTCATAACTTCCCGCTCCTCTTCCAGGAGCCCTGCCCCCAGTTCCCCCTGGTCTGAAAAACCGCTGAAAGCCATCCCAAAACCTTCTCCGCCGCCCCAGGACAGCTTCTGCCCCCAGGATGAAAGGGTCTCCCGCAGCAGCCTGTAGATATTTTTTGCCCACAGCCATTGACAGGGCTCCTCCGGCAGGGGGATACTTCCCATAAGCAGCAGATACAGGGCCAGAAAGGGCAGAATCCGCAGCATATATGCCCTGGCGCTCCCCAAGCGGACCTTTTTCCACCGCTCCTGAAGCCATTCCACATACGCCCAGACCACATAGCAGAGCCCAAACGCCATCCCCAGGTGGGAAAGCTTCCTTCCCTGCACCATACATAACACCGCCCCTGCCGACAGAAACACTGCCGCAAGCCTCTTCAGGCGCGGCAGCTTTTCCAAAAGCACCTGGGCCAGGTAGCACAGCGCAACCAGCAGGGCAGTGTGCAGGTATGGATAACCTTCCTCCGGCCCAGAACCTGCCCCTTCCATAAGCCAAGGAACATACCGCCCCAGAAAATCCAGGCTCTCCCCCGGTCCCACCAGCCACACTGCTGTTCCCAGCACAGACACCGCCCCTGACAGGCAGAGGAGCTTTCCCCGCAGAGGCAGAAAATTTACCCCCGCCAGAACCCCCAGAACCGCCCAGGCCTCCAGCACCAGCCCGGCCGTCAATTCCCCCAGGCCAAGAAACCCTTCTCCCCCAAACAGGACCACGCCCACAAGAAGTCCCCCGTTTGCCAGGCGGTATACTCCTTTTTCCCCAAAACGAACTATCCCCGCCATCACAATACTCCCTCCAGCACCCCATCCAGAGGCACCTGCACAACCTTTCTTCTGCCGTCCCCCTGCCTGATATAGACCTCCTGACTGCGGTCCGTGACGGCATAGAGCACTGCCAGAAGACCTTCTTCCGCCAGACGCCCGCTGAGCTCCATGATCCTTTCGTTGAGCTCATGAAAAATAAAAAGCCCTATTCTGCCGTCCCGGAACACACCGCCCCACAGCATCTGCTCCAGCGTTCCCAGACAGTCTTCTCCCGGGTCAAACACCACCCTGTCCACTTCCTGGTAGAAGGCGTCAAACTCCCTCATTCCCCGCACCTGCCGCCGCTGAAGCCCCCCCTGCCCATAACACACGGAAAAAGCCATCTCCTTCCCTGCAAGAAAAAATCCCAGCGCCAGCAGCACCTCCAGCATTTTGTTTTCCAGAGGCAGATAAACATTCCTGTCCCCGCTGTGGCGGGTCATATCGCAGAAAAGAAAGATTCCCTGCTTCTCCTCCCCCATCCTGGTCCTGACCTTCAGCTTTCCCTCCCTGGCAGCGGCCTTCCAATGCACCTGTTTCATGGGATCCCCCGGCACATAATCCCTCACCACCACATCCGGATCCTGGCCGCCGGAGGCCTCTCTCTGAAGCACCGCCTGGAATTCCTCCAGACTTTTCAGCTCTCCCAGAGATATCACCCGGGGGCTCACCAGCGCTTTGACCGTGCCGGGATTGGGGTAACAGACCCGAAACAATCCCAGAAAATCCGTCACCACCACTTCCTTTACGCCCACTTCATATTCCCCCCGGCAGCGGCACAGAATCCTGGTCTCAAAGGAAAAACGATCTCCGGGAAGCAGCTCGTATTCTGTGTCCCCGGGAAGATCCTCCACATAAGAAAAGTCCGAAAAAAGCCTGATACTCACACTGGCATATGCGAAAAAATCTTCATTTTTCAGAATAAAAAGATAGGACTCCGGACGGCCGCAGACCATGGTGCGGCTGCCGATCTCCTGATAGATTTTAAACCGGCAGTAGACACAGGCGATATACCCCAGGCAGACCAGGGGCAGCAGGCTCACACCGAAAAAGAAGCCGTAGCTCACCGCTCCGCCGTAGAAAGTAATGGCCGCCAGAGACAAGATCCAAAGCCCGAAAAACATCCATCTGCGCATTTTCATCCTATTCCCACACTTTCTCTCTTCCCGGACAGACTCAGACAGGTACCTTCGCCTTCAAAATAAGGCTCTGCAGAACAGCCCCGCCGTCCGCCTTCTGCACCCTGGCCTCGGAGGACAAGGTCAGCCGGTGCAGCAACACCTGCCGGGCAACGGCCTTCACATCATCGGGCTTCACATAATCCCTCCCCAACAGAAAAGCTTTCCCCTGGGAGGCGCGCAGAAGCGCCAGAAGCGCTCTGGGACTGGCCCCCAGCACAAAGCGCGGCTCCTGCCTTGTGAGCGCCACCAGATCTTCCATATATCCCAGCACAGATTCCCGCACCTTCACAGCCCTCACCTGCTCTTTCATTCTCAGCACATCTTCCCCACAGCATACCGCCTCCACTCTCTGTGGGGTTCGCCCTGCCAGGAACTGTTCTGCCATGCGGATCTCCTCCGCCCTTCCCGGATATCCTATGGACAGCCTCATCATAAAGCGGTCCATCTGCGCCTCGGGCAGTGGGTATGTGCCCAGAAATTCCACCGGATTCTGAGTGGCAATAACCATAAAAGGACGGGGCAGTCCGTGAACCGTTCCATCCACTGTCACCTGCCCCTCCGCCATAGCTTCCAGGAGGCTTGCCTGGGTCTTGGGGGCCGTCCGGTTGATCTCGTCCGCCAGAAGAATCTGGGTCATAACCCCGCCGGAACGGTATTCAAATTCACAGGTCTTTCCATTGTAGACAGATACCCCAACCACATCTCCCGGCAGCGTATCCGGCGTAAACTGGATCCTTCCGAAGCTGCACTCCATGCTTCTGGCAAGGGTTTTTGCCAGGGTGGTTTTCCCCACTCCGGGCACGTCCTCCAGCAGCACATGCCCTCCTCCCAGCAGGCAGACCAGCAGATTCTCCACCACCTCTTCCCTGCCCACAAAAACACTGTTGATATTCTCTTCCAGTTTCTTCGCCAGTTCAAATCCATCCATGTACATCCCTTCTTCCTTTTCCGCAATTCTTTATCCTCACTTCCGGCACGCAAAAAACACATCCGGCCGCGTCTCTTCTGACCTTTGCCCCCATTATACACCGGATCCCCCAGTTTGATAACAGCCAATGTCACTAAATCAGAGTTTTCCAATCAGTCCTCTCACCTTTTGCACACTGCCTGTTTTCAGGTTCGCGGATTTGTGGTATATTTTATGGAAGGGGATAAAACTGTCTGTAAGGTGCCCCGAAAGATTTCGGCACAGGCAAAAAGCAGTCGAATACAGGGGCGGAAAGGATATAAAAAATTATGGAGTTTCATTTTCTTGGCGGAGCTATGGAGATAGGAGGCAGCTGCATTTATGTCCGGATTGCCGGAAAGGGAATCCTTATGGACTGCGGCATACGGCAGTCCGGCACCAAGGACCCCATACCGGATTTCCGCACAGTGCAGGAGAACGGCGGCGTGGACGCCATCCTGATAAGCCACGCCCATATGGACCACATCGGCACCCTGCCCATCATCAGCAGGGCCTACCCTGCCGCCCCCATATACATGACGGCCATGACAGCGGACCTGACCCAGGTGCTGCTGTATGACAGCCTGAAAATAATGAACAGCAGGGAGGACGAGATTCCCCACTACTCCCAGCAGGATGTGCTGGCCATGCTGAATCGCATCCGCACTGTGGGGTTCCAGACCCCCTGCCCCCTCTTTGAAGGATTTACCCTGACCTGTTATCCGGCAGGCCATATCGCCGGGGCCGCCTGCCTCTACCTGGTCACGGAAGAGGGAAGTCTCTTCTATTCCGGCGACTTTTCCGCTTTCTCCCAGCGCACCATCGAGGGAATCCGCATCCCCAGGCTGCGCCCGGATGTGGCCATCCTGGAATCCACCTACGGCAGCAGGCTTCACGCCAACAGGCAGGTGGAGGAAAAACGGCTCACAGAGCTGGTGGGAGAATGTGTCCGCCAGAAGAAAAAAGTGCTGATCCCCGCCTTCGCCCTGGGCCGGGCCCAGGAAGTGCTGCTTCTCCTGCGGGGAGCCATTCAGAACCAGGAGATCCCTCCTGTGCCGGTGTATGTGGACGGCATGGTCCGGGATATCAACCGCATGTACACCAGAAACCCTACATACCTGAAAAATTCTCTGGGCAGGCGCATCCTGAAGGGAATAGAACCTTTTTACACAGAAGAGATTCGGGCTGTGGCCCCTTCCCAGGACAGGGCGGCGCTTCTGTCCGAAAGCGGCCCTATGGTGCTCCTCTCCAGCTCCGGCATGCTCACCGGAGGCCCCAGCGCCCAGTATGCAAAGGCCCTGGCTCCCTCCGAAAATGCCTGTATCATTATCACAGGATACCAGGATGAAGAATCCCCGGGAAGGCAGCTCTTGAACCTGTTGGAAAATCCTGACGCAGGGACTCTCACGGTAAACGGCTCCATGGTCCCTGTGAAATGCCATGTTGAGCAGGTGGGGTTGTCCGCCCACGGTGACAAATCAGAGATCACTGCCCTTCTGGAACGGCTCTCTCCCCGGCATGTATTTCTGGTACACGGAAATCCGGAAGTGATACAGGAGCTGGGAGGGGAACTTGCCGCCGCAGACTATCGCCGGCAGGTCTATCTGCCCCAGTGCGGCCAGTCCTATGAGCTCTCCCTGCACGCAAAAAGGAAACAGCTTTCCTCCCAGCTCCCCCACACCATGGGGATGGAAAACCCTTTTACCCGGGAGGGTGAAAAACTTCTCTGGGATTTCTGGCAGAAGCACTATCCGGGCAAAACCTTCTCCCTGTGGCAGGTTGCCAGTATCTGGCATGGAAAAATGGCCTCGGTGGAGGATTCCATTCTTCAGAATATGCAGCGCATCCTTCTGGAAAGCCCTTATTTTTCTCTCAACCCAAAGCGGCTCTTCCTTTTTGAGGCTAATACCCCGGAGGACATCGCCCAGGCCCTGGCCCCAAAAGAGATGACGCAGCAGGATCTGGCAGAACGGATCAGGGACACTTTCTCGGATTTTTCTTACCGGAAAATCAATTTCCACAACGACCGGCGGGAGATCCTTCTGCAGTTTGACTATCCCGACGCCCAGAATGGGGAAGCCTTCAGCGCAAAGGCGGAGCGTTTCGCCGCCCAATGGGGCTGGACCGTAAGACTCAACCCCTCCATGAACCACAATGCCGCCCTCCTGCTGCTCACATCCCTTTTTGGGGAGAGACTGTCCAAAACTTCCTACTACCCGGAGCGGAAGTGTTATGCGGTCACACTGCTGCCAGAAAAGGGAGCTTTCGAAGACGACCATCCTGGCAG
>CAJUNZ010000046.1 GCA_910587755.1 uncultured Acetatifactor sp.
TGTGCTCTTCCGATCTGATCCGGAAATGATGGCCGGCAATGTGACGACGGAGTATGAGGAGAAATTCTCCGGCCTGGGAAACCCTATCTGCAAATATGTCATCTGTAATGACAATACAGTTACGGATGGCTGTGCCGGGTGCGGTCAGAGACTGTTGAATCCGGCAGGGGAAAAATTAGCTGGCTCCACGGCAGACAGCCGCGGATGAAAGGAAGGCACCGTGGGCGGTGCGGAAAGGTGGCAAGTGATGGAGTACCAATTTACGGAAGGAAATTTTGAAGCGGAAGTTCTGCAGTCCGACAAGCCTGTACTGGTGGACTTTTTTGCAGACTGGTGCAATCCCTGCAGGATGATGGGGCCGGTGGTGGCCAGGATCGCAGAGGAATATGAGGGAAAGGTTAAGGTTGGAAAGTGCAATATCGACCAGAACATGGAGCTGGCCAGAAGTTACAATGTATCCAGCATCCCGGCCTTCATCATTTTCAAGGACGGAAAACCGGCAGCTAACTATGTGGGAGCCATGTCTGCAGCGGATTTGAAGGAGAAGGTTGAGAAGACCTTGGGGTGAGATGAAAAAAGAGCTTATTATATATGAAGGAAAGAGGACATTTTTCTGTATCCTCGCAGCAGTTCTGTATGCAGTGGGATTGAACCTTTTTGTGGTGCCGGCCGGATTGTATTCCGGCGGCGTCATGGGATTCTGCCAGGTGTTCCGTACCGTCCTGGCAGACTACCTGAACATAGAATTCCACAGCTTTGATATCGCCGGTGTAATTTACTACATTATCAACATTCCTCTCTTTGTGGTTGCCTTTGCCCGGCTGGGGAGGAAATTCTTTGTGAAGACCCTGGTGACGGTTACATCCATGACCGTGTTCCTGTCCCTGATCCCAGTGACCCAGGTGGTGAAGGATACCATGGCCTCCTGTATGGTGGGAGGCATTATCGCCGGGTGCGGTATCGGCGTGGCCCTGCGCATGGGTTCCTGCAGCGGCGGAATGGACGTGGTGGCCCTTCTTCTGGCCAGGTGGAAGAGGGATTTCAGCGTGGGCAAGGTGGGCCTGATGGTGAACCTGCTGCTGTACACCATCTGTATCTTCCTGTTTGACATGGAGATTGCGGTGTACTCCGTTATCTTTGCGGCAGTGTACTCTCTGGCCATGGACAAAGTACATACCCAGAACATCAATGTGGAGGCCAATATTATCACCAAGGCGGACACAACGGAGCTGGAACAGGCGGTCTTCGAGGAGATCGGCAGGGGTATCACCAAGTGGCAGGCCCAGGGCGCCTACACCCATGAGCAGTCCCATATTCTGTATGTGACCCTGAGCAAGTATGAAGTCAGCAGCTTAAAGACGGTGGTGCACAAGTATGATCCCCATGCGTTTATCGTTGTCAACGAGGGAGTCAGCGTGGACGGAAACTTCCTGAAAAAGCTGTAAGGAAAAGGGCTGTGTCCGTGGGCACGGCCCGGATTTTTTAGAAAAATAAAAGTCAGAAGGAGGCAGCAGCATGAAAATCGTCATTGTCGGCGGTGTGGCAGCAGGGACCAAGGTGGCTGCAAAACTGAAGCGGGAAAATCCCGGGGATGAGATTGTCATCTATACCAAAGGAAAGGATATCTCCTACGCAGGGTGCGGCCTGCCCTATTATATAGGCGGCGCCATAGAGACGGAAGGGGAGCTGATTGTGAACACCCCGGAAAAGTTTATGGGACTCACAGGCGCCCGGGTACATACGGGCAGCACGGTTACGGCGGTGAATCCGGCTGAAAAGACCATCTCCGTGGAGAAAGACGGGCTGCAGACGGTTTCCTATGACAAACTGGTGATTGCGGTGGGAGCGGAGCCTGCGGTACCTCCCGTGGAGGGAGTCTCCCTGGCAGGAGTCTTCCGGGTACGCACCCCTGAGGACGCTATCGGGGCCAGAAAGTTTGCCCAGGAGCAGAGCTGCCGCCGGGCTGTGGTGGTTGGGGGCGGATTTATCGGACTGGAAGTGGCGGAGAACCTGATGGCCAGGGGAATGTCCGTCACGGTGGTGGACATGGCGGATCAGCTTATGCCCAATATCTTTGACAGAGAGATGGCGGACTATATCCGCAGAAAACTTCAGGCAGGGGGAATGCGCATTCTCACCGGGACGGGTCTTCACGCCATCGGCGGCGGGCAGAAGGTGGAAAATGTACAGACCAGCGCAGGGGTGCTTCCTGCGGATATGGTGGTTCTGGCGGCTGGCATCCGGCCGGCCACGGCGTTTCTGGGAGATACTGGCCTGGAGATGGAGCGGGGCCTGATTGTGACGGATGAATTCCTCAGGACCAGCCTGCCCGATATCTACGCGGCGGGGGACTGCGCCCTGGTGAAGAACCGTATCACAGGGAAGAGGCAGTGGTCTGCCATGGGTTCCACCGCCAATATTGCAGGAAGGGCCCTGGCGCTGAACCTCAGCGGCCAGGAGACGGCGTACAAGGGCTGTCTTGGCACAGGTGTGGTAAAGCTTGCAGGGGGCCTGAACGGCGCCAGGACGGGACTGACGGAGGAGCAGGCGAAAGCCGAAGGTTTCCAGGTCATCACGGCTCTGAGCATTACCGATGACAAGGCGCACTATTATCCCGATGCGGGAACTTTTGTCACAAAGGTCATTGCAGACAGGGAGAGCCACAGACTTCTGGGAATGCAGGTTATCGGCGGGGGCGCTGTGGATAAAATGGCGGATATCGCGGTGACGGGGATTTCTCTGGGGGCAAAGGTGGAAGATTTCCTCACCATGGACTTTGCCTATGCGCCGCCTTTTTCCACGGCCATACATCCCTTTGCCACATCCTGCGGGGTGCTTTTGAATAAGATGACCGGGCGGCTGGAATCCTTTACTCCTGCAGAGTATGCCGCAGGCGCCGCCGGGGACTATCGGCTTGTGGACGCTCATCCGGCGCCCACCCTGCCCGGCGCCCAGTGGATTGACCTTGCCAGGGTGGAGGAGGCTGTCTCCGGGTACGGCAGGGAGGAGAAGCTTCTGCTTGTGTGCGCCAAGGGAAAGAGGGGATATCTGACCCAGAACAAGCTGCGGGCGCTGGGATTTGTGAACACCCGTGTGCTGGAGGGCGGCGCCACGTTCAATGTGATCAGGAGAGCCCGTCCGGCGGGTGGGAAGCTGTCCCCCCAGGAGATCAAGCGCGTAAAGAGTCTGGGATGCCTTCAGGACAAGCGCTATGAGGATGTATTCAATGTGCGTGTGATCACCAAAAACGGAAAGATTTCCGCCGGGGATCACCGTGTGATTGCAGAGGCGGCGGAGCGCTTCGGCAGCGGCGAGGTCACTATGACCACCCGTCTGACCATGGAGATCCAGGGTGTGTCCTATGACAACATTGACCCTGTGATCGCTTTCCTGGGAGAAAATGGGCTGGAGACAGGGGGAACGGGCTCCCTGGTGCGCCCTGTGGTCTCCTGTAAGGGCACCACATGCCAGTACGGACTGATTGACACCTTTGACCTGAGCGAGAAGATTCATGAGCGCTTTTATGAAGGATACCACGGCGTGACCCTGCCCCACAAGTTTAAAATCGCCGTGGGAGGCTGTCCCAACAACTGTGTGAAGCCCGATCTGAACGACCTGGGCATTGTGGGTTACAGGGCGCCGCTTTTTGACTTCTCCAAGTGCCGCAGCTGCGGCAAATGCCAGGTGGAGGCAGGATGCCCCATCAAGGTGGCAAAGGTGGAGGAGGGCATGTTGAAGGTGGACGGAGAGGCCTGCAACGGCTGCGGGCGCTGCAAGGGAAAATGTCCTTTCGGCGTCACCGAGGAGTACCAGGAGGGCTGCAGGATTTTCATAGGCGGCAGGTGGGGCAAGAAGACTGCCAACGGCCGTGCACTGGAGAAAATCTTCACCACCGAGGAGGAGGTTCTGGACACCGTGGAGCGGGCCATTCTACTGTTCCGGGAGGAGGGAGTCACAGGGGAGAGGTTCGCAGATACGGTGAACCGCCTGGGATTTGACTATGTGCAGGATAAACTGCTCCATGGAGAGATGGATAAGGCGGCGGTTCTGGAGAAAAAGGTGAAGGGCGGGGCAACCTGCTGACGCCTGGCGGATGACCGCGTTTATTCGGAGACAGACAGAATATACAGGAATCTGGTTCAGCCCGGTAGTGTTATCGGGCTGAATTTTTTCGGGGGTTGATGAGCCGGGGAGGATATAATATGAAGAGAAAACTGATGTTGGCTTTTGCAGTTCTGGCTGTGGCGGCATGGTGCCTGGGAGGCTGCGGCAGGGGGCAGGAGCAGGAGGCCGCAGGCGGAGAAGAGAGTTATACTTTCACCGACGATCTGGGCAGGGAAGTCTCCGTCCAAAGCCATGAGCGTGTGGCCGTACTGCTGGGCAGCTATGGGGACATGTGGTATCTGGCAGGAGGGGAGGTCTGCGCCGCCCCGGAGGACGCCTTCGACGATTTTGACCTGCCTCTTAAGGAGGGAACCGTGAATCTGGGGGAGACCAAGAGACTCAGTCTGGAGCTGCTTCTGTCCACGGAGCCGGATCTGGTGCTGGCCAGCACCAACACCCAGCAGCATCTGGACTGGCGGCAGTCCCTGGAGGGGGCGGGGATCACCACGGCCTACTTTGACGTGGCCTGCTTTGAGGACTATCTGCGTGTGCTGAAGATCTGTACGGACATTACAGGACGGCCGGAGCGCTATGTGCAGTACGGCACGGACATTCAGAAACAGATCCAGGAGGTGCTTGCCCGGTGTGAGGGGAAGGAGTCTCTGAGCGTTCTGGTGATGCGGGCTTCGGCCACAAGCATCCGGGCCAAAAACAGCAGCGGAAATGTACTGGGGGAGATGCTGGCGGGCTTTGGGTGTGTCAACATTGCCGATTCGGAGGAGAGCCTTCTGGAAAATCTCAGCGTGGAGAGCATTGCTCTCTGCAACCCGGACAGGATCTTTATCGTTCAGTCCGGCGACGACACAGAGGGCACAAAGAAAAATATCGAGGCCATGTTCCGGGAAAATCCTCTGTGGAACGAGCTGGAGGCGGTGAAAGAGGGGCAGCTTTATTTTCTGGACAAGCATCTGTACAATTTAAAGCCAAATGCCCGCTGGGGGGAAGCCTATGAGATCCTGGAGGGCATGCTCTATGGGGAGGAGTAGGCGGGGGCTTTTTCTTTCCGGACAGGGGGCCGGGGAAAGGGGCTCTGCCCTGTCCGGCGAAAAGGGAGGGGAGGTGTGCGCTCCATGAGGAGGAACAGGAAGCGGGGCCTTCTGGTGTGGATTGGGGCCGCCTGCTGTCTGGGGGCGGCGGTGCTCAGCCTGTGTATGGGCAGTGTGTTTTTTGCACCCTGGGAGCTGCCCCGTATTCTGTCCGGAGGCGGCAGCGGCATGGAGCGCAGTATCCTGCTCTACGCCAGGATGCCCCGGACCCTGGGGGCTCTTCTGGCAGGAGGGGCGCTGGCCCTTGCCGGGGCGGTGCTGCAGAATGTGCTTGCAAACCGGCTTGCCTCCCCGGGCATTATCGGTATCAATGCCGGGGCGGGGCTGGGGGTGACAATCTGCTGTGCTTTCGGGGTTTTATCCGGCTTCCGGGTCTCCCTGGCGGCTTTTGGGGGAAGTATGGGGGCGGTGCTTTTGATCTTTCTTTTTTCCCACAGGACCAATGCCTCCAAGACCACGGTGATCCTTGGGGGTGTGGCGCTGAACAGTATTTTAAACGCCGTCTGTGAATCCGTCACGGTACTGGACACGGATGTGGCCATGCTGAGTATCGACTTCCGGGTGGGGGGATTCTCTGCCGTCTCCTACGCCAGGGTGCTTCCTGCAGGGGCGGTGATCCTGGGGGCGGGGGCGGTGCTTCTGACTCTCTGCAATGAACTGGACGTGGTGTCCCTGGGGGATGAGACGGCCCAGGGTGTGGGGCTTCCGGCAGGGCGTTACCGGATGATTTTTCTGGCCCTGGCGGCGCTGCTTGCA
Organism: uncultured Acetatifactor sp.; assembly: GCA_910587755.1. Taxonomy (GTDB): domain Bacteria; phylum Bacillota; class Clostridia; order Lachnospirales; family Lachnospiraceae; genus Acetatifactor. The sequence goes on from CAJUNZ010000046.1 coordinate 5,967, forward strand.
GGGGCGGCGGTGAGTTTTTCGGGGCTGCTGGGCTTTGTGGGGCTGATTGTGCCTCATTTTGTCCGCAGACTGGCGGGCAGTGAGAGCGGCAGGCTGTTGCCCCTCTGCGCTCTGGGCGGGGCGGCATTTGTGACTGCCTGCGACACCGCCGCCCGGATGATTTTTGCTCCCTATGAGCTGCCTGTGGGAATCATTATGTCCGTGGTGGGCGGGCCTGTATTCCTGTATCTGCTGATCCACCACAGGGGAGGACATAGGGAAATGGCACAGTAATTTTGGGGGCGGCTGCCTTGGAGCGGACCCGGAGGACAGGCTTTGGGAGAGGGGAGGAATGGCATGGAAGGGGAGCGCGGCGTGATTGTCATGAGCCAGGTGGCGGCGGGATACGGCAGGACGGAAGTTCTTCACGGGGTGGATCTGACGGTGCCGGAGGGCAGAGTTACCACCCTTATCGGCAGCAACGGCAGCGGCAAGAGCACCCTTTTGCGGGCGCTTTTGGGATTTATTCCCCTCTGGGGAGGGGATATCAAGGTGGAGGGCATATCGGTGAAAGGATTATCCCGAAGAGAGGCAGCCAGGAAAATCGCCTATCTGCCCCAGGGGAAAAATGTGCCTGATATCACGGCAGAGCGCATGGTGCTCCATGGCCGTTTTCCCTATCTGGACTATCCCAGAAGGTATAGAGAGCGGGATTATGCCCTTGCCTGGGAGGCCATGGAACAGATGGATATCGGGCAGATCGCCCAGAGACATATGGCAGAGCTCTCAGGGGGCATGCGCCAGAAAGTCTATATCGCCATGGCCCTGGCCCAGCAGGCTCCGGTGATTGTCATGGACGAACCCACCACCTATCTGGACATCGGCCAGCAGTTCCGTTTTGGTGAGATGGCAAGGCGGCTGTCCCGGGAGGGCAAGACCCTGGTCCTGGTGCTCCACGACATTCTTCTGGCTCTGAAGATCTCAGATCAGATTGCGGCCCTGAAGGAGGGGAAGGTTCTCTGCCGGGGGACGCCGGAGGAGATTCTGGAGGCGGGAGTGACCCGGGAGCTCTACGGCGTGGGGGTGAAGCCTGTGGAGACGGAGACGGGAGTGCAGTATTATTATGAGGAGCCAACGAATTTATGAGATATTTTCCTATGTTTGTGGACACGGAAGACCGGGAGATCCTGGTCTGCGGAGGGGGCGTGCATGCCCTGGAGAAACTGGAGAGACTGCAATCCTTTGGGGCCCGCATGCGGGTTATCGCCGAAGAAATCTCCCCGGAGGTGGAGCGCTTTCCCGGCGTCAGCGTGGAGAAGCGGTGCTTTCAGGAGAGAGATTTGGATTCCTGGCCGGTGTTTGTGGTGGCGGCCCAGGACAGGGAGGAAAACGAAAGAATTGTGGGGATATGCAGAAAAAGGCATGTGCCTGTGAATGCGGTGGACATGCAGGATCTGTGTGACTTTATTTTCCCGGCCCTGATCACTTCAGAATCCCTGTGCGTGGGTATCAGCACCGGAGGAGTGTCCCCTGCCGTGGGGGTGGAGTTAAAGAGGAGGATAGGGGAGCAGATCCCGGACCGGGTGGATGAGATCCTGATGTGGATGGGAGAGCTTCGGGAAAGCCTGCGGGAGAGGGTGACGGAAAAAGAGCGGCTGAGGCAGATTCTCCGCAGAGCAGCAGGAGAGGCTCTCGCGGCAGGAAGACCCCTGTGTCAGGAGGAGACGGCACAGATTCTGGAATCTCTAAGGCCCTGGCCTTAGTCAGGGAATTTGAATCATAAGGTACTCACGGTTACTTTTACTCAAAATATCAGGAAGCCCAACTGGAAATCTGTTATAATCAATCTCACAGAACAAGTCGTATCGGTACCGAAACAGACGTGGGAATGCAGGCTGTGTCAGCTATATTCTGATAATTCCTAAAAAGAGGTGGGGGCATGAACAAGGCGGAGCTCCTTGCGGACGCGCTGGAGTATATGGAACAGCATTTGAATGATAACATAACCACAGAGAATGTGGCGGCAGCATGTTATTGTTCCAGGTCAACGCTGGAAAAACTGTTCCGCTATGTGAATCATATGTCAATCAGGGAATACCTGGTGCGAAGAAGGCTGACCCGGGCGGCGCGGGATATTATGAGCGAGCCGGACAGCGGGGAGAAAGAATATGCCGATTCCCTGGTGGAGAAAATCAGAAGCGGCAATCACGGATACGGCAAAGAGAAATTATGAAATGAAGGTCTGAGGGGTCTATGAGTTCGCACAAAAAACCGTCCTGCAATGCAGGGCGGTTTTTATAGTCTGTTCTGGCAGCTGAAAGCTCTGAGGAAGTTCTCAATAGCGTTTTCTGGTGTGCTGGATGGGCTCGCTGGTCAGGTCCACGCCCAGTTTTTTGAATATCTTTATGTCCACCTCAGAGAGCATTACCGAGGTGTGGGCCTGGCAGCCCCTGAGCCTGGGGAGCTGCTGCAGGGAGAGCTTTGCATTCTCGTCGCTGCAGGCGGCCAGGGACAGGGCGATTAAGACTTCATCCGTGTGAAGGCGGGGATTTTTGCCCCCAAGGTAGCGTACCTTCAGGTCCTGGATGGGCTCTATGGCTTCAGGTTTGATGAGCTTGATATTGTGCTCCACTCCCGCCAGGTATTTCAGGGCGTTCAGCAGCAGGGCGGCGGAAGTGCCCAGGAAATCGGAGGTCTTGGAGGTGATGATATGACCGTCCGCAAGCTCCATGGCAGCGGTGGGAACTCCCAGCTTTTCGGCCCGCTCCCTGGCGGCGGTGGTGACTTTTCTGTCCGCTGTGCTGATCTTGGCCTGTTTCATCAGCAGTTCAATCTTGTAGACCTCGTTCTCGGAGGCATCTTCCCGCACCACCTTGTTAAGGGCAGTGTAGTAGCGGCGGATGATCTCCATCCTGGAAGCCTCGCAGCAGGCCTCGTCGTCCATAATGCAGTTTCCGGCCATGTTGACGCCCATGTCCGTGGGAGACTTGTAGGGGTTTGTCCCATAGATCCCTTCAAAAATGGCGTTCAGCACCGGGAAAATCTCAATATCTCTGTTGTAATTTACCGTTGTCTCCCCGTAGGCCTCCAGGTGGAAGGGGTCAATCATATTGACATCGTTCAAGTCGGCTGTGGCGGCTTCATATGCCAGGTTGATGGGATGCTTCAGGGGAATATTCCAGATGGGGAAGGTCTCAAACTTGGCATACCCGGCCTTGACTCCCCGCAGGTTGTCGTGGTAGAGCTGGGAGAGACAGGTGGCCATTTTGCCGCTTCCCGGGCCGGGGGCTGTGATGACCACCAGCGGTCTGGAAGTTTTAATATAGTCGTTTTTCCCATAACCGTTCTCGCTGACAATCAGGGGCACGTTGGCGGGATACCCTTCGATGGTGTAGTGGAGATATACCCGTATGTTCTTTTTCTCCAGCCGGGCCTTGAACTGATCCGCGCTGATCTGGCCCGTGTAGTGGGTGATTACCACACTGCCCACATACAGCCCCCGCTTCTGAAACTCTTCGTGCAGGCGCAGGACGTCCACGTCGTAGGTTATTCCCAGGTCCCCGTGGATCTTGTTCTTCTCTATATCTGCGGCACTGATGACAATCACGATCTCGGCGTATTCTGACAGCTGCATCAGCATCTGCAGCTTGGCGTCGGGGGCAAAGCCAGGGAGCACCCTGGAGGCATGATAGTCATCAAAGAGCTTTCCGCCAAATTCCAGGTACAGTTTGTCTCCAAACTGGGCAATGCGTTCCTTGATGTGTTCGGACTGAATTTTCAGGTACTTTGCGTTGTCAAAACCGATTTTCATTGTCTGCCTCTTTCTGTGGTATGTTCTACAGTGTTTTGGGGAACAACATTTCTGAATCACATGCATATTCTAACACAGAGTCTGCCATATTGGAAGAAAAAATTTGGGAGTCCGCTTGGGCTTGCGGTCACGAAATTGTTTAGAAATCTTTAAGAGATAATTGGTATTTTTCACATTTCTGCTATTGATTTATGATTTCTTACTATCTATAATATACCTTGGCAGAGGAAGCCTGGGCTGGACAACGGCCAGAAACGGAGTTGCGATGGACAATCAAATGAACCAGTACGATAATGGCGGGGGATATAACAACGGGGGAAACGGCGGCCCGGGTGGTCCGGGCGGCGGAGGAGGCGGAAATCAGCCGCCCAGACGTCCCAATATTATGATGGTGCTTATGGCGCTTTTGAGCACCCTTCTGTTGATCTTTATGCTCTGGAACCTGATGTTCGGGGGCAGCGGGAACACCCAGGAGATGAGCTACACCAAGTTCCTGGAGCATCTTAGCGGGGGCAATGTGGAGACCGTGGAGGTCCAGAGCACCGGGCAGGTGCTGTTCCAGCTTAAAAACAGCGGCGGCGGGAAGGAGCCTTCTTCCACAGGGAGCTATCCTTTTTACGGAAATATGAAGGTGACTTACTCCACCATTCTCATGGAGGACCTGGACACCCTGACGGCCCGTCTGGAGGAACAGGGCGTGGAGGGAAGCCGGGTGCTGAGCGATAATTCCGGGCGGATTCTGGACATTCTGCTGTACGTGGTGCTGCCGGTGGTGCTGATGTGGATTCTTCTGGGAGTGGTTTTCCGGAAGATGGGCGGAGCCGGAGGCCCCATGGGCGTGGGCAAGAGCAATGCCAAAGTCTATGTGCAGAAGGAGACGGGGGTTACATTCAAGGACGTGGCCGGGGAGGATGAGGCCAAGGAGTCTTTGGTGGAGGTGGTGGACTTTCTCCACAACCCCGGAAAATATGCCAGGATCGGCGCCAGGCTGCCCAAGGGAGCCCTTCTGGTGGGCCCTCCCGGAACGGGCAAGACGCTGCTGGCCAAGGCTGTGGCGGGGGAAGCCCATGTGCCCTTTTTCTCCCTCACAGGTTCTGACTTTATTGAGCTGTATGTGGGCGTGGGAGCCAGCCGGGTGCGGGATCTCTTCCGGGAGGCCACCAAGAACGCCCCCTGCATTATCTTTATAGACGAGATCGACGCCATTGGACGGAGCAGGGATTCCAAGTACGGCGGGGGCAACGAGGAGAGGGAACAGACTCTGAACCAGCTGCTCTCGGAGATGGACGGATTTGACAGTTCCAAGGGAATTCTCATCCTGGGGGCCACCAACCGGCCGGAGATTCTGGACAAGGCGCTGCTGCGCCCGGGGCGTTTTGACAGAAGGATTATAGTGGATAAGCCGGATCTGAAGGGCAGGGTGGAGATCCTGAAGGTTCACGCCAAGGATGTGAAGATGGATGAGACCGTGGATCTGGACGCCATCGCCCTGGCCACCAGCGGGGCCGTGGGCTCCGATCTGGCCAACATGATCAATGAGGCCGCCATCAACGCGGTGAAGATGGGCAGGGACTATGTGTGCCAGAAGGATCTGTTTGACGCCGTGGAAGTGGTTCTGGTGGGAAAAGAGAAGAAGGACCGCATTATGAGCAGGGAGGAGCGCAGGATTGTGTCCTACCATGAGGTGGGGCATGCCCTGATCAGCGCTCTGCAGAAGAATTCCGAGCCGGTGCAGAAGATCACCATTGTGCCCCGGACCATGGGAGCCCTGGGGTATGTGATGCATGTGCCGGAGGAGGAGAAGTACCTGAACACGGAGGCGGAGCTGCGGGATATGCTGGTGAGCCTGGTGGGCGGCCGGGCCGCGGAGGAAGTTGTCTTCGACACCGTCACCACAGGGGCGGCCAACGACATTGAGAAGGCCACCGACATTGCACGGAACATGGTGACGCGCTACGGCATGAGCAGGAAATTCGGCCTGGTGGGCCTGGCCACGGTGGAGAGCCAGTACCTGGAGGGCAGGTCTGCCCTGAACTGCAGCGACACCACGGCGGCACAGATTGATGCGGAAGTGGTGGATATCCTGAAGGAGAGCTATGAGAAGGCCCTGGAACTGCTGCAGGAGAACAGGGAGCTGATGGATAAGCTGGCGGAATTCCTGATTGAGAAAGAGACCATCACCGGCAAGGAGTTTATGGCCATTTTCCGCAGGGAGAAAGGGATTCCTGAGCCTGTTAAGGAGGGGGAAGCTTCGTCTGCTTCCGGGAATGCCCCGGAGGAAGTTCCCGCCCCGGAAAAAAAGGAGGAAGAGACACCTGTGTCTGAGGAGGTTCTGGAAAGGGGCGCTGCTTTGGAGGAGACGGAAAAGGCTCAGGAGAGTCCTGTTCTTCCGGAAGAGGCGGCTCCTGCTTCTGGAGAGACGGAAGAGGCGGATCCCGCATCCGGAAAGACTGATGAGGGCGCTTCCAGCCAGCTGGGCCGGGAGGACAGCGCGCAGGATACGGAAGGGCCTCTCACAGGCAGATTTTCCAACGGAACATTGATGCAGTAGGCAGTCAGCCGTCACTGGTGCGGACAGTGACGGCTGATTTCAGATTCTGGGGAAGGAGAGAGGTTTGATGGGCGGGGGAACAAAGGAGAGAAAGAGCGTAAAGAGACTGGCGAAAACCGGGGCAGTGCTTCTGGCTGCGGCGCTGATGCTTGCGGGCTGCGGTCTGGAAGGGGAAGAACCTTCCCGGAGAGAGGTGCCGGAAGAAGCGGGGATATCTCCCTCTCCTGGCGGGGAATCCACCGCCGTACCAGGGCGGGGAGAATCCCAGGCCCCGGAGACTCCTGTTCCCGACGAAATGCCGGAAGCGGTGGGCACTGCCATTCCAGCAGAGACCCCGGAAGCGGTGGGCACAACCGTTCCAGCGGAGCCCCCGGAAGCGGTGAGCACAACCGTTCCAGCAGAGTCTCCGGAAGCTGTGGGTAGCACCATTCCTGCAGAGTCCCCGGAAGCGGTGGGCACTGCCGTTCCAGCGGAGCCCCCTGAAGCGGAGGGCACCGCCGTTCCAGCGGAGCCCCCTGAAGCGGTGAGCACAACTGTTCCGGCAGAGAACCCGGAGGTGGTGAGCACCGCTGTTCCAGCAGTGGCACCGGAGGGATCGGCGGCCCTGCCGGGACAGAACGGCTTTGTGGTGGTTCTGGATCCGGGACACCAGAAGAAAGGAAACAGCGAGAAAGAGCCCGTGGGCCCTGGGGCCACGGAGACCAAGGCGAAGGTTTCCAGCGGAACCGCCGGGGCTGCCAGCGGGCTCAGCGAATATGAGCTGACCCTGACGGTGGCGCAGAAGCTGGAGGAGAAACTGACAGGACGGGGCTATCAGGTGATTATGGTCCGGACTACCCACGATGTGGATATCAGCAACAGCGAAAGGGCCCAGGTGGCCAACGACGCGCAGGCGGATGCCTTTATCCGCATTCACGCCAACGGTTCCGAGGACAGTTCCGTCCACGGCGCCATGACCATCTGCCAGACCGCCTCCAATCCCTACAATGGGGATTACTATCAGGACAGCAGGGATCTGTCCGGCTATGTGCTGGAGGAGCTGGCGGCGGCCACCGGCTGCAAGAAGCGGAATGTCTGGGAGACAGATACCATGAGCGGCATCAACTGGTGCCAGGTTCCAGTGACCATTGTGGAGATGGGCTATATGTCAAATCCGGAGGAAGACCTCCTTATGGCCACGGAGGACTACCAGGATAAAATAGCGGAAGGGATTGCCAACGGCATAGACAAGTTTCTGGGCCTTGAGTAGCGGACAGCAGGGAACCGGACAGAGGCGGGCCAGGAGAAACACTTCCGGGGAGACAGTTTGGCAGTGTTTTCGGAGAATCGGTCCGCCGGGAAAGGAGCGGCATGTTTCAGGTTGAAGAAGAGTTGAAAAAGCTTCCCAAAGAGCCGGGAGTCTATATTATGAGGGACAGGAGGGACGCTATTTTGTATGTGGGGAAGGCGGTGAACCTTCACAGCCGGGTGCGCTCCTATTTTCGGGAGAACATTGGCCGGGGGCCCATGATCGACAAGATGGTGTCGCTGATTGCCCGTTTTGAGTACATCGTCACGGACTCGGAGCTGGAGGCCCTGGTTCTGGAGAATAACCTGATCAAGGAGTACTCCCCCAAATACAACACCCTTCTAAAGGATGACAAGACCTACCCCTATATCAAAGTGACCGTGGGGGAGGAGTACCCGCGCATTCTGTTTTCCCGCGCCATGAAGAAGGACAAGTCAAAATATTTCGGCCCCTACACCAGTGCGGCGGCGGTAAAGGACACCATTGAACTTTTGAACAAGCTCTATACCCTCCGGACCTGCAACAGAAGCCTTCCCAGGGATATAGGGGCGGAGCGCCCCTGCCTGAACTACCATATCAAGCAGTGCCTTGCCCCCTGCCAGGGGTATATAGACAGGGAGCAGTACAGGGAGCAGGTGGCCGGAGCACTGGATTTTTTAAACGGCAATTACGGCACGGTGCTGAAGGAGCTGGAGGAAAAGATGAAAGCGGCGGCGGAGGAGCTGGACTTTGAGTCCGCGGCAGCTTTCCGGGACCTGCACAACAGCGTAAAGCAGGTGGCCCAGAAGCAGAAGATCACCGACAGCGTGGGGGAGGACAAGGATATCATTGCCATGTATCAGGATGACAGGGAGGCGGTGGTGCAGGTCTTCTTTGTCCGGGACGGCAGGCTTATCGGCAGGGAACACTACTATATGACCCATGTGTCAGAGGATTCCAGGGGGGAGATCCTGGAGAATTTTATCAAACAGTTTTACGCGGGCACCCCTTTTATTCCAAGGGAGCTGATGCTTCAGTGCGACATAGGAGATCGGGAGCTGATTGAAAAATGGCTCACCGGCCGCAAGGGGGGAAGGGTGTATCTGCGGGTTCCCAAGATCGGAGCCAAGGAGAAGCTCGTGGAGCTGGCGGCCCAGAACGCGAAGCATATTCTGGAACAGGACAGGGAGAGGCTGAAGCGGGAGGAAGGCCGCACTATCGGGGCGGTGAAGGAGATTGCAGGGGTTCTGGGCCTGGAACATATTGAGCGCATGGAGGCCTTTGACATCTCCAATATCAACGGATTTGAGAATGTGGGCTCCATGATTGTCTTTGAAAAGGGAAAGCCCAAGCCCAGCGACTACCGGAAATTCCGCATAAAGACCGTTTCCGGCCCGGACGACTATGCCTGTATGAGAGAAGTGCTCTCCAGGCGTTTCCGCCACGGTCTGGAGGAGGGGAAGGAGATGCAGGAAAAGGAGCTGGGGAAGGAGTATGGCAGCTTTACCCGGTTTCCGGATCTGCTGATGATGGACGGGGGCAGGGGCCAGGTGAACACGGCCCTGGCGGTGCTGCAGGAGCTGGGGCTTGCCATCCCTGTCTGCGGCATGGTAAAAGATGACAATCACCGCACCAGAGGACTGTATTATAATAACCTGGAGCTTCCCATAGACACCCGTTCTGAGGGATTTAAACTGATTACCAGAATCCAGGACGAAGCGCATAGATTTGCCATAGAATACCACCGTTCTCTTAGAAGTAAGGCGCAGGTAAAGTCGGTTCTGGACGGGATCCCGGGGGTGGGGCCTGTGAGACGGAAGGCACTGATGCGTCATTTTAAGTCTATAGAGGAGATCCGGGCGGCTTCCGTGGAGGAACTGGCGGGCCTGCCGGAGGTGAGCCGCAGGGCGGCGGAGGAGATTTACGGGTATTTTCACAAGGCTCCATAGAGCACATTTGGCGATTCGGCCGTTCGTTCCGGATACCCCTGGGGGGAATATGCGGGGCAATTGTATATCTTTTCTCAATTTCACTTCACAATGGTTTTTTAGTGTGATACAATCAAGTAAAAGCAGGAGATAAAAACATGGAAGGTGTTACATTAACCCGTCTGATCGAAAAGATGAAGCTGCAGAATCTGACTCCGGAGATCGACGTGACGGATATCCGCCTTACACAGCCGGATATCAACCGTCCTGCCTTGCAGCTGGCAGGATATTTTGAACATTTTGACGCAACCCGTCTGCAGATCATAGGCTTTGTGGAGTACAGCTATATGGAAAGCCTGCCTGAGATCCGCAAGCGGGAGATTTACAATGAATTTATGGAGTATGACGTGTCGGCTGTGGTGTTCTGCCGTGAGCTGAAGCCGGATCCCATTTTCATGCAGGCGGCCCTGGCCCACAGGATTCCCCTGCTCTCCACGAAAAAGTCAACTTCGTCCTTTATGGCGGAGGCCATCCGGTGGCTGAATGTGAAGCTTGCCCCCTGCATCTCCGTCCACGGGGTGCTGGTGGATGTGTACGGTGAGGGGGTCCTGATCACCGGGGACAGCGGCATCGGCAAGTCTGAGGCGGCGCTGGAGCTGATCCGCAGAGGCCACCGTCTGGTGACGGACGATGTGGTGGAGATCAGGAAGGTCAGCGACGATACACTGATAGGCTCTGCTCCTGAGATGCTCAAGCATCTGATTGAACTGCGTGGGATCGGGGTGGTGAATGTGAAGGCCCTCTTCGGCGCCTCCTCGGTGATGGATACCCAGAGCATCGACCTGGTGATCCGCCTGGAGGACTGGAACAGGGAGAAGGAGTACGACAGGCTGGGGCTGGAAGAGAATTATATGGAGTACCTGGGCAATAAGGTGGTCTGCTACGACATTCCCATCCGCCCGGGGCGGAACCTGGCTGTGATCTGCGAGTCGGCGGCGGTGAACCACCGCCAGAAGAAGATGGGATACAATGCCGCCCAGGAGCTCTATGCCCGGGTGCAGAGTTCCCTGGCGAAGAACAGAGAAGAGGACGACAGATAAATAATGTTTTGCCCGGAGGGGCGAGGAGGAGTGAGCATGGGTACATATGCATTTGGGGTTGACATCGGTGGTACCAGCGTGAAGATGGGACTGTTCGACAGGGCTGGGTGTGTGCTGGATAAGTGGGAGATTCCCACGGTGACAGAAGATGGGGGCAGCGCCATCCTTCCCGATGTGGGGAAGAGCATTCTGGCCAGGATGGAGGAGAAGCAGATCTCCAGGGAGGAGCTGGTGGGAATCGGCATAGGCGCTCCCGGCGCGGTGGACGAGGAGGGCACCCTGGTGAGCGGAGCCGTGAATCTGGGATGGAAAAGTTTTAACATACCGGAGGCGCTGAAGGCATATATTAATGTACCGGTAAGGGCGGTCAACGATGCCAACGCCGCCGCTTACGGGGAGATGTGGCAGGGAGGCGCAAAGGGATATGGCAGCGTGGTGGCAGTGACCCTGGGCACAGGAGTGGGCGGGGGCATTATTGTCAACGGACAGCTTCTGACAGGATCTGCCGGCGCAGGCGGAGAGATCGGACATATGCATCTGGAGGATGAAGAGGAGGAGGCCTGCAACTGCGGAAACCGGGGCTGTCTGGAGCAGTACGCCTCAGCCACGGGCATTGCGCGCCTGGCCAGAAGAAGGCTTGCCAGGGACCAGCAGCCCAGTGTCCTCCGGGGCGGACATATCTCTGCCAAGACAGTGTTTGACGCCGTGAAGGCCGGGGACCAGGTGGCGATGGAGATTGCGCAGCAGTTTGGAGAGTACCTTGGGAAGGGGCTTGCCTGTGTGGCATCCGTGGTGGACCCGGAGGCTTTCGTGATCGGCGGAGGCGTGTCCAAGGCGGGGGAGGTTCTGCTGTCCTATATAGAGCCCCCTTATCAAAAATATGCTTTCCAGCACTGCAAGAGGGCGAAATTTGTTCTGGCGAAGCTGGGAAATGATGCCGGGATCTACGGCGCAGCGGGGCTTTTCCTGCGGTGACGCCAGGGAATTGACAGGGCGGCAGGAAGGTGTTTTTCAGCGCCCTCCTGTGCCGCCGGATCCCGCGGCGGGGAAAGGAATGTTTCTGAAATGATTGGGAAAGCTGTGGTTGAGGCATTACAGAAATTTGTACCGGAGGAAAATATCCATTTACAGGAGCCAATGGCAGGCCATACTACCTTTCGGATAGGAGGACCTGCCGATTGCTTTCTGCAGTTGGAGAGCGAGGAGCAGCTGAAGAAAGTGAGACGGTACCTGGAAATGGCGGGCGTGCCGTTTTTTGTGGTTGGAAACGGCAGCAACCTGCTTGTGGATGATGACGGATACAGGGGTGTGGTGGCCCAGGTGGGACCTGGGATGAGCCGCATCACCGTGGAGGGAAAGCGGTTGGTGGCCCAGGCGGGGGCGTCCATGGCCCAGGCGGCCCGGGCGGCTCTGGAACAGGGGCTCACGGGACTGGAATTTGCCTCCGGCATACCGGGAACGGTGGGGGGAGGAGTTGTCATGAATGCCGGCGCCTACGGCGGAGAGATGAGCCGGGTGGTGGAGCAGGTGAATGTGGTGAGCCGGGAAGGGGAGACACTTTGCCTGGAGAACGAGACCATGGAGTTCGGCTACCGTACCAGCGTCATTAAGAACAGTCCCTTTGTGGTGACGGAGGTGACATTCCTTCTGGAGAAAGGGGATCGGAAGGAGATCCAGGCCATGATGGAGGATCTGGCGGCCAGGCGGCGGGAGAAGCAGCCTCTGGAGTATCCCAGCGCAGGCAGCACCTTCAAGCGCCCTGCGGGACATTTCGCCGGGAAGCTGATCATGGACGCGGGCCTGAGCGGCTTCCAGGTAGGGGGAGCCAGAGTGTCCGAGAAGCACTGTGGGTTTATTGTCAACACGGGAGATGCCACGGCCCGGGATGTGAGAGCGGTTATGGGGGAGGTTCAGCGGCGGGTAAAAGAGCAGTTCCGGGTGGATCTGGAGCCGGAGGTGGTATTGCTGGGAGCCGCCGGAAAATAACGGAAGCAGGGAGGAAATGTCTGAAAAAGTGAATCTCAGTTTCAGACATTTGAAAGAGGTGTAAGTATGAGATTTGTGGTGGTGACGGGAATGAGCGGCGGTGGAAAAAGCACCGCCCTGAAGATGTTGGAGGATGCAGGTTTTTACTGTGTGGACAACCTTCCCCTGTCCCTGGTGGAGAAATTTGTGGAGCTGGTGACTATGCCCGGAAGCGAGGTGGGCAAGGTGGTGCTGGGACTGGACGTGCGTTCGGATCAGTCTTTTGAGGACGCCGCCAGGATACTGGAAAAGCTTCGGGCGTCGGGTTTCAAACTGGAGATCCTGTTCATGGACGCAGATGAGAAAGTGCTCATCAAACGCTACAAGGAGACCAGGCGTGTGCATCCTCTGGCCATGGACGGCAGGGTGGAGGACGGTGTGAAGGCGGAGCGGAAAGTGATGGAGAATATCCGCCGCAGCGCCGACTATGTCATAGACACCACCAACCTTCTGACACGGGAGTTAAAGGAGGAACTGGACCGTATTTTTGTGGAGAATGCGGAGTATAATAGTCTCATGGTGACTGTGATGTCCTTTGGTTTCAAGCACGGCATACCGGCGGATGCGGATATTGTCATGGATGTGCGGTTTCTGCCGAACCCGTTCTATATAGAAGAACTGAAGCGCAAGACCGGCAATGACAGGGAAGTGCAGGAGTACGTGATGGGCTTTTCAGAGGCCCAGGAGTTCCGGGACAGATTTGCGGACATGCTGCAGTTTCTGATCCCCAATTATGTGAAGGAAGGGAAGTACCGCCTGGTGGTGGCCATAGGCTGCACCGGGGGCAGGCACCGCAGCGTAACTCTTGCCAATGAGCTGTACGGGCGCATGAAAAATAAGGGAAAATATGGCCTGAAACTATATCATAGAGATGTAAGCAGTCAGGCAGGTTAGGGAATGAAAGATGTCCTTTTCAAGTGAAGTGAAGGAAGAACTGGCAAAAAAGATCAGCCCGGCCAGGCACTGCCAGATGGCGGAACTGGCTGCCATTATGAGTTTCTGCGGGCAGTACGGCCGCCAGGAGGGCAGCGGCCTCTATGTGGTGGGATTTCAGACAGAAAACGAGGCTGTTGTCAGAAAAGGCTTTACATTATTGAAAAAAACATTTAAGATAGAATTGAATGAGATGAACCTTCCGGAGGATTTTATCCGGAAAATGGGGAATCTGGAGGAACCGGTGAGTCCTCTTCTGATCAAAAATTCCTGCTGCCGGAGGGCCTTCCTGCGGGGAGCTTTTCTGAGCATTGGATCCATGAGTGATCCCGCAAAGGGATATCACCTGGAATTTTACTGCTGCGGCGAACCCAAGGCGCTGCAGCTGCAGGAAGTCCTGAGGGATTTTGGCATAGAGTCCAGGATCATCCTTCGGAAAAAGTACCATGTGGTCTACCTGAAGGAGGGATCCGGCATTGTGGATCTGCTGAATGTCTGCGAGGCTCCGGTGGCGCTGATGAAACTGGAGAACCTGCGCATTTTTAAAGAAGTGCGGAATTCCGTGAACAGGCGCGTAAACTGTGAGACTGCCAATATAGCCAAGACCGTGAACGCCGCTTCCAGGCAGATGGAGGATATAGAATATCTGCGGGACTTTTATGGTTTCGAGAATCTGCCTGAGGCTCTGCGGGAGATGGCACAGGTCCGTCTGGAAAATCCCGAAGCGCCCCTGAAGGAGCTGGGGGAGTGCTTTTCGCCCGCCCTGGGAAAATCCGGAGTGAACCACAGGCTGCGCAGGCTCAGCGAGCTTGCGGACCAGGTGAGAGTGTACGAAGATGCAAGGAGGAAAAGAAATGGAAAAGAGGAATATCCATTTTCAGGTGGATAATGGGCTTAAGGCCAGACATATTGCGATGATGGTCCAGGAGGCCAGCAAGTATGAGAGCAGCATTTATATACAGTTCGGAGAGAAGAAGGTGAATGCCAAGAGCATTATGGGAATGATGACGCTGGGTGTGGACCTGGACAAGGAGCTGGAGATCTCCGCCGAGGGCGTGGACGAACAGGAGGCCCTGGAGGGTATTCTGAGCTTTCTGGGCGGCGGAGAAGCATAGCAGCCTATGGGGAAAAGGCTTCTTTTTGTGTATAATCCCAAGGCGGGGAAGACGCTGATCAGGAATAAGCTGGCGGATATCCTTGACGTTTTTGCAGGCGCCGGCTATGAGATCACCGCGGCGCCCACCAGGAAGCATGACGATGCCAGAAAAATTGTGGCATGTCGGTCGGACGAGTATGACCTGGTGGTATGCGGAGGCGGCGACGGCACTCTGGACGAGATGGTGACAGGGATGATTCAGAGCGGCTTCCACACTCCTTTGGGATATATTCCCGCCGGCAGTACCAACGATTTCGGGGGAAGTCTTCTGCTGCCCAAGGATATGGTGCGGGCGGCCCATGTGGCGGTGGAGGGCAGAAATTTTCCCTGTGACATCGGTTCCTTCAACAACGATATCTTTGTGTATATTGCTGCCTTTGGCCTTTTTACGGATGTGTCCTACGAGACGGCCCAGGAGGCCAAGAACCTGCTGGGGCATATGGCATATCTTCTGGAGGGCATGAAGCGTCTCTCCTCCATACACTCCTGTTTTATGCGGGTATCCTGGGAGGGGAGCGTCATTGAGGGTGATTTTCTCTTCGGTATGGTGACTAACTCCATATCCGTGGGCGGGTTTAAGAATATCACCGGCAAGAATGTGAAGCTGGATGACGGACTGTTTGAAGTTACCCTGATCAAGGTTCCCAAGGGTCCGGCGGAGTTGAACAAATTGATGATGTCCCTGGTGAACCGGAATTTTGACACCAACGCCATGTACTATTTCCGCACCGCGGAGCTGACGCTGGAGTCGGATAAACCTGTGGCGTGGACCCTGGACGGGGAGAACGGGGGCAGCCATGAAAAGGTGGTTATCCGGAATCTGTGCAGGAAGGTGGAGATCCGGATAGCGGAAGAGGAGAACAACTGATACTGCCGTTTTATACTGCAGACCGCCAGGATTTACAGTGGTGTACTCGTGAAAGCACCTGGCTGGCGGTCTGCAGTCCAGTTGTACTGCATATTTAACCGGTGTGCAGTATAAGTTCAGAGGCAGAGGGACGTTTACCGCAAGATGGCGGGAATGAATTTGCGGACGCGCTCTGGAACGGCATGGTTTGACAGGCAAGGGGAAAACCCCTGCTGCAGGAATATCCTGCGGCAGGGGTTATTTTGTTGGAAAATTTTAAAATGGGTCTTGCGTCCGGGAAGAGAATCTGATATGATAATGATATCAGAAAAATATGTATTTAGTATCCTGATAAAAGCAGTTACCGGAAGAGGAGGAGAAAATGCGATGACTGAAAAAATTTCCACCTGTGCGGTTGGATTTTATAGCTATACCACAAAATTAGGCGC